>JAKLHH010000691.1 GCA_022710245.1 Myxococcota bacterium | reverse complement strand
GGCCACCAGGTCACCATCGGCACCTCGGCGCAGGGCCGGCGCGGCGCGCCCGTCCTCGAGGACGGGGTCTACGTCGGGGCCGGGGCGAAGATCATCGGCAGGGTGAAGGTGGGCGCGGGGGCGAAGGTCTCGGCCAACTCGCTGGTGATGAGCAACGTACCCGCCGGCGCCACCGTGATGGGCGTGCCGGCGCGCGTGGTCATGCACGCCGCGCCGGCCGCGACGGCACCCGCCTCGCCGGCCGCACCCGCGGGCACCGGCACGGGGGAGCGCCCATGAGCGAGCCCAGGCTGCAAGTGACCGTCGACGAGCGGGGCGGCGCTCGCCAGGGCATCAAGGAGGCCTCCGATCGCGGCGATCCGGCGGGCCTGCTGGCCGCCATGCGGCGGCTGCTCGCGGCGGCGCCGAAGCCCGCCGACGTGGCCTACGCCGCTGGGCGCCTGCACGCGCTCGGGCCCGAGGGCGCCGCGAAGGCGGGCCTGAGGCCGCTCAAGGTCTTCTGCGCGCGCTCGGTGACGATCGAGCCGCTCCTGCCGCACCTGCTGACGCAGGCGGCCTCCGCCGGCCTCTGGCTGCAGCTCGAGCTCGGCGGCTACGGCTCCTTCGCCGAGGAGCTGATGAACCCCGCCGGCACCCTCGCCGCCGCGCGCCCCGACCTGGTGCTCCTCCTCTGTGATCGCGAGGACGTGGCGGGCGACCTCGCGCTCGCCTGCGCGGGCGGTGTGGCCGAGGAGATCGCCGGCGCGGCGGAGGCCGCCGCGCGGCGGCTGGCAGGGCTGGTCGGCGGCCTGCGGCGGCACTCCAGCGCCCGCCTGCTGGTCCAGGGGCTGCTGCTGCCCGACCGGCCGGTGCTCGGCGACGTGGCCGACGCGAACCTCGTGCGCGGCGAGCGCTGGGCGATCCAGCACGTGAACGAGGCGCTCGCCGCCGCCTGCCGTGAGGCCGGGGACGCGGTCTTCTTCGATCAGGACCTGGTCGCGGCGCGCTGCGGTCGCGCGCGCTGGCGCGACGAGCGGATGTTCCGCTCGACCCGCCTCGCGGTGGCCAGCGAGTGCTTCACCGCCTACGCGCAGGCGCTGGTCCGCGCCGCGCGCCCGCTCTTCCTCCCCGCGCGCAAGGTGGTCGTCAGCGACCTCGACAACACCCTCTGGGGCGGCGTCGTCGGCGAGGAGGGCGTGGAGGGGATCGTCACCGGCAGCGACTTTCCGGGCAACTGCTTCCAGGAGTACCAGCGGCTGCTGCTGCACCTCTCGCGGCGAGGTGTCCTCCTCGCGCTCGCCTCCAAGAACAACGAGGGCGACGTGAAGGAGGCCTTCGAGCGCCGCGGGCGCGACCTGCTCCTCAAGCTCGAGGACTTCGCCGGCGTCAAGATCGGCTGGGAGCCGAAGTCGCAGTCGCTGCGGGCGCTGGCGCAGGAGCTCTCGCTCGGGCTCGACTCGTTCGTCTTCATCGACGACTCACCGGTGGAGTGCGCCGAGGTGCGACAGGCGCTCCCCGAGGTGCTGGTGATCCAGGTGCCTGCCGGCGAGCCCTGGCGCATCGCCCCCGAGGTCTCCGCCTGGCTCGACGTCTTCGATCAGCTGGCGATCACCGACGACGACCGGCAGCGGGTCCGGGAGTACCAGGCGAACCGCCAGCGCGCCGAGCTCGAGGCAGGCGCCGGCTCGCGCGAGGAGTTCCTGGCCTCGCTGGAGATCGTCTGCACCGCGGTCAGCGCGCTCGAGGCGCCGCTCTCGCGGAGCGCGCAGCTGCTCGGCAAGACGAACCAGTTCAACCTCACCACGCGCCGGCACTCGGCAGGCGACATCGAGCGCCTCGCCGCCGCGCCCGGCGGTCAGGCCTGGGCGCTGCGCGTCCGCGACCGCTTCGGCGACGCGGGGGTGGTCGGCGTCGCGCTCTGCCGCATGCAGGGGCCGCTCTGCGTGATCGACAGCTTCCTCCTCTCCTGCCGCGTGATCGGGCGCGACATCGAGGGCGCGCTGCTCTGGTGGCTGGGCGAGCGCGCGATCGCCGCGGGCGCCACGCACCTGATCGGCGAGTACATCCCGACCAAGAAGAACCCCCCCTGCGCCGCGTTCTACTCGAGCCACGGCTTCGTCCCGCTGGAGCCAGAGCTGGGGCCGATCGAGGGCGCCAGCGGCGCGCTCTTCCAGCTCGACCTGCGCGGCGGACCGCCCCCGCTGCCTCCCTGGATCCGCTTCGAGCAGAACGGGTGACCCATGACCCAGAGCAACGTACCCAGCAGGCTCCGCTCGGTCCTCGCCGATGTCTTCGGCGTCCCGCCGGAGCAGATCAGCGACGAGACGGGCGCCGGCAAGCTCGAGGGCTGGGACTCCTTCGGCCACCTGCAGGCGATCCTCGCCCTGGAGGCGGAGTTCGGCGTGCAGTTCGATCCGCAGCGGATCCCGGAGCTGACGACCGTCAGCAAGCTGCGCGCCTGGCTGGAGGCGAAGGGTGTGATCGCAGCCTGACCGATGCGGCCGTCCGGCGCGGCCGCCTCCTGAGAGGAGCGCCATGAGCCTGCCCACGAGGAGCCAGGGAGCGGTGTGCTTCTCCAGAGACGACCTGGAGCTCTTCAGCGTCGCCAGCCGCGATCGCAACCCGCTGCACCTCTCCGAGGCGTACGCCCGGAGGAGCCCCTTCGGCGAGCCGGTCGTCTTCGGCGTGCTCGGCGCGCTCGCCTGCCTCGGGCGCAGCTCACCGCGCGCCGGCCGGCTGGAGAGCGCGGTCCTCGAGTTCCCCAACCCGATGCTGGTCGGCGTGCCCTACACCCTGCAGGTGAGCGAGGACTCGCCCGAGCGACTGGCGGTGCGGCTGGTCGATGGGCGTCGTCTGCTGGTCAGGCTGACGGCTCGCTTCGGCGCGGCCGCGGAGGGCGGCGCGCTGGCCACCGAGGGGCCAAGCCCGGACGAGGAGGCCGCCGACCTGCGCAGCGAGGAGCTGGTGGCCGGTCTCACCGACTCCAACCCCTACCGCCCCGACAGGGCGGCGCTCGAGGCGCTGATCGCGCGGCTCGGCCTCGCTGGCCACGGCGTCGAGCCGGTGCAGGTCGCCGCGCTCCTGGCCTGCTCGTACCTGATCGGGATGAGGCTACCCGGTCGCCGCGCGCTCTTCTCGCGCCTCGCGCTCCGCTTCCGGCCGCCTGGAGACGCGGGGACGGGCTCCCTTGAGTACGCGGCGCGGGTCACCGGCCTCGACCGCCGCTTCGAGCTCCTCTCGCTCACGGCGGAGCTGAAGCTCGGCGGCGCTGCCCTCGCGCAAGCAGACCTGCAGGCGTTCGTGCGGCAGGACGTCCCCGCTGACGAGCGCGGGGAGCTGCAGGCGCTGCTCCCAGCCGGCGAGTCGCGCCGCGGCCGCGTGGCGCTGGTCGTGGGCGCCAGCCGCGGCCTCGGCGCCGCCATCGCCCACGCGCTCGCGCTGCAGGGCTGCACCGTCCTCGCCGGCTACCGGCGCGGACGCGAGGAGGCCGAGGCGCTGAGGGCGCGCGCCGCGGGGGCGCCCGGCGAGGTGCTGCCGCTGGAGGGTGACGCCGGGGACGCGGCCTGGTGCGAGGAGGCGAGGGCTCGCATCCTGGCCCAGCACGGCCGCCTGGACCTGCTGGTCTGCAGCGCCTGCCCGCCGCTGCTCCCGCTCTGGCTGGAGCCCGGGGCCGCGCCCCGCATCGTCGAGCACGTGAGCCGCAGCGTGGCGCTGGCGGCAACGCCCATGGCAGCGCTGCTCGACTGCGTGGCCGACCAGGCGGGCTGGTGCGTGCTCATCTCCTCGAGCGCCGTGCAGTCGCCGGTGCCGGAGTGGCCGCACTACGTGGCCGCGAAGCTGGCCCTCGAGGGGCTGGCCAGGGTCGGGGCGCTCGAGCATCCGCGCGCGAGCTTCCTCATCGCGCGGCCCCCACGCCTCCTCACCGATCTCACCAACACGCCGCTCGGGAGGCAGGCTGCGCTCGCGCCAGCGCGCGTGGCCGCGGTGCTCGCCCGGCGTCTCGCTGGTGAGCCGGCGCCCGGGCGGGTCGAGCTGCTCGAGGAGCAGTGCTTCGCGCCGGAGGTTGCGTCCCCGTGCTGACCTTCGAGCTGATCGAGGATCGCGCCCGGCTGCAGTCGCTCGCCGGGGACTGGAACCGCCTGCTGCAGGCGAGCGGCAGCGACTGCGTCTTCCTCACCTGGGAGTGGATCACCACCTGGTGGGAGGTCTACGGCGACGACTTCGAGCTGCTGGTCGTGGCGGTGCGCGAGCGCGGCGAGCTCTGCGGCATCGCGCCGCTGATGGTGAAGCGCGTGGGCCGCCTCTTCCGTAGCCTGATGTTCCTCGGGCAGGAGGTCGACGTCACCCCCGAGTACCTCGACCTGATCGTCGCGCGCGGTCGCGAGGACGAGATCGCCGGCGCGCTCTGCCGCCACCTGGTCGGCCCCCTCGCGCACCGCTGGGATCACCTGGCGCTGGAGCGCGTCCTCGCGAGCTCGCCGAACCGGTCCGCGATCGAGCGCACGCTGAGCGACCTGGACCTGCGGCTGGAGCCCTGCGTGGAGGTCGACTCGCCCTACGCGGAGCTCGGCGCCAGCCTGGAGGACTTCCTCGCAGGCAAGAGCCAGGGCTTCCGCAAGCAGTACAAGAACAAGCGGAACCGCCTGCTGCGTGCTGGCGCCCAGCGCGTCCTCTTCGCCGGACGCGACGTGGAGGTCGAGCGCGCGCTCGACGAGCTGATCCGCTTGAACCGCGAGCGCTGGCAGGAGCAGGGCGCGAGCTTCCGCTCCGAGCGCTACCTCCGCTTCCACCGCCGCTTCTGCGCCGAGGCCGCGTCGCGAGGCTGGCTCGCGCTGGCGCTCCTCGAGCTGGCGGGCGAGGTGGTCGCGGCGCGCTACGACTATGTCTACGGGGGCGAGCTCTGGTGCTACCAGTGGGGCTGGGATCCGCGTCACCGTGAGCTCAACCTGGGCGACAACTTCATCGCCCTGATCATCGAGTGGGGGATCAGCCAGGGCCTGCGCGAGTACGACTTCCTCGCCGGCGAGGCAGCCTACAAGG
>JAKLHH010000690.1 GCA_022710245.1 Myxococcota bacterium | reverse complement strand
CGAAGCCCGAGAGCGGCGTCACCTGCGCGTCCATCCGCACCAGCATCAGCGTGTCGGCGCCGCTCATCCCGCGCACGATAGACCTGGCGCGCGCCACCGCGGTCTGCAGCCGCGTCCCCTCCTCGCCGTCCACGGACTTCATCGAGGCGCTGGTGTCGAGGAGGAGGATCACCTGCCGCCCGCCGCCGATCTCGGCGGAGAGCCGCGGGTCGCCGAGCGCGGCGACGAGCAGGAAGAGGAAGGCGAGCTGCAGGAGCAGCGAGAGGAGCCGCTTCAGGCGGCGGAAGAGGGAGGTCGACTCCTTCTCCTTCAGCACCCGCATCCAGAGCTTGGCGAAGGGCACGTGCACGCGCCGCCGCCGCAGCTTGAGGATGTAGAGGATGGTGACGGCGCCGCCGAGCGCGCCGAAGACGATCGCGAGCTGGGTCAGGGGGAGGCCGAGGAGCGTCATCGCAGGAAGCCCCCTCTGCGGAAGATCTTCAGCACCAGCTCATCGAAGGGGACCCCCGTCTCGGCGCGGAAGAGCTCGACCTGCTTCTTGGTGCAGTACTCGGCGATCTCCTGGCAGTACTTCTCGTGCTCGCGCGTGTAGGCGTCGAGCAGGCTCGGCGAGACGGTGATCTCGCGCACCTCGCCGGTCTCGCAGTCGATCAGCTGCAGGTCACCCTTCAGCCGCGGCCGCACCTCGCCCGGGTCCACGATCTGGATCGCGAACGGCTCGAAGCGGTTGTGGCGGAGCAGGTTGATCCCCTCCTCGTAGCCCTCGGGGTCGTAGAAGTCGGTGATCAGCACGGCGAGGCCGCGCCGCTTGTTCTGGTGGACGAAGGAGCGCATCGAGGGGCCGAGGCGGGTCACTCCGCCCGGCGTCACCGCGCGGAGGAACTCGAAGACCTTGAAGATGCGGCCCTTGCCGCGGGCGGCCGGCAGCCGATCGCGGAGCCCGTCGGCGAAGGTGACGATGCTGACGCGGTCGAGGTTGGCGAGCCCGACGTAGCAGAGCGCCGCCGCGACCTTCATCCCGTAGTGGAGCTTGGGCGGCGTCCCCACGCGCATCGAGTCGCTGATGTCGAGGAGCAGGTAGATGTGGAGGTCCTCCTCCTCCTCGAAGAGCCGCAGCAGGAGCTTGTCCATGCGGCCGTAGATGTTCCAGTCGAGGTAGCGGAAGTCGTCGCCCGCCGTGTAGTCACGGTGGTCGGCGAACTCGATCCCCGAGCCGCTCTTGCGCGTGCGGCGCTCGGCGCGGATGCGCCCCGCAAAGACCTTCTTGGAGACGATGTACAGGTACTCCAGCTTCTTCAGGAAGGCCTCGTCGAAGAGGTCCGCCTGGCGCTCTGCCGGAGCCGCCGCTCGCTTCGCCCGGGCTCTCATGATTCCTCAGATCTGCGCCCACGAGGCGGCGTGAGGCGCCGCGGGAGGGGCCAGGGCCCCACCCCGAGCCGACCGCAGCGGACGTCGATGCGACCGATCACGAGGGCCAAGGCTAGCTCGCCTCCTCGGGGATCTTCGCCAGGATGTCGCTGACCACCTGGTCGGTGGTGACGCCCTCGGCCTCGCCCTCGAAGTTGAGGATGACGCGGTGGCGGAGCGCCAGCGGCGCCACGGTCCGCACGTCCTGGCAGGAGGCGGAGAAGCGGCCAGCCTGCAGCGCGAGGATCTTGGCGCCGAGGAGCATGGCCTGCGCCCCGCGCGGGCTGGCCCCGTAGCGGACGAACTTGCGCGTGGTCTCGGGGCTCTCCTGCCGGTCAGGGTGGGTCGCCTGCAGCACGCGGATGGTGTAGTCCTGCACGGTGCGCGAGACCGGCACCTGCCGCACCACCTCGCGCAGCTCGAGGATGCGGGCGTTCTCGATGCACGGCTTCGCCTCCGGCTCCAGGGCCGAGGTGGTCCGCTCGAGGATGGTGTGCAGCGCCTCGCGCTCCGGGAAGGGGACCTTGAGCTTGAAGAGGAAGCGGTCGAGCTGCGCCTCGGGGAGCGGGTAGGTGCCCTCCATCTCCAGCGGGTTCTGGGTGGCGAGGACCAGGAAGGGCGCCTCGAGCTTGTAGGTGGTCTTGGAGACGGTGACGCTCCGCTCCTGCATCCCCTCGAGGAGCGCGGACTGCGTCTTCGGGGTGGCGCGGTTGATCTCGTCGGCGAGGACGATGTTGGCGAAGATCGGGCCGCGCTGGAACTCGAAGTGCTTGCCGCTCGGTCCCTCGACGATCACGTTGGTGCCGAGGATGTCCGCCGGCATCAGGTCAGGCGTGAACTGGATGCGCGAGAAGCTGAGCGACATGCTCTGCGCCAGCGCTCGCACCAGCATCGTCTTGCCGAGGCCGGGGACGCCCTCGAGGAGGCCGTGGCCGCCGGCGAGCAGGCAGGCGAGGGCACCGTCGACGATCGGCTCCTGTCCCACGATCACCTTGCCGATCTCCTGCTTCAGCCGTCCGACGTCGGCGCGGAAGCGAGCGACGAGCTCCTCGGCGGGTACGGCGGGCTTCAGTTCGGGCATTCGGGTCTCCGTTTCGTCTGCTCTGCCGGTCCTGGTGACCGGCAACAGGTCTCATCCGGTATGCGCGGGTGGTGGCTCGCCGGCGGACGAGACCGGCTCGTCCGTCCCTCGAGGAGCCCTCCGCGCGCTTCAGCGGGGCTTGATCAGCTGGAAGTAGCGCTTGACGAAGTACTGGTACCCCAGCGGGACGTCCTCCTGCTTCAGCACCTCTTCCATGATCTGCGTGTAGTCGTGGTAGACGCGCCGGTACGAGCTCGCCGAGAAGCCCTTGTCCGAGGCGCCCAGGATCACCTCGCTGCGGGTGGGGCCCTTCGACTCCTTGCCGCGGAGCATGGAGTCGCGCCGCTGGCTCTTCAGGTTCGTCGCCTTGCCCTGCAGGTTGGGGTCGTGGCTCGTGCCGATGCCGTTGCCGGGCTGCCCGTTCGGGTTGTCCTGGCCCTGCCCCTGCTGCCCCTGGCCGGGCACTGGCACCGGCATCACCAGGGTGCCGTCCTTGCCGCTGCCGCCCAGGGTGAGCATCTTGCCGTCCTTGCCCTGGCCCTTGCCGTCCTTGCCATCCTTGCCGTTCTTGCCGCCCGGCTTGCCACCGCCGGCCCGCATCATGAAATCGGCGAGCTTGCCCTTCTGCCCCTTGCCGCCCTGGCCGAGGCGGCGGAGGAGCTCCTTCAGGTCGGCGAGCTGGCCCTGCGCCTTGCCGCTCATCTGCAGCTTGTTCAGCTGATCGGCGAAGCGGCCCATCTGCTTGGCTGCCTGCTGCAGCGCCTTCATCGCCTCCGGGCTGAGCTTCTGGCGCAGGCTCTCGGCGGCCTTCTGCAGGTCGCGGTTGAGCCGCTCGAGCTGGCGCTGCTGCGCGGCGGCCTGCTGCTGATCGCGGTTGAGCCGCTCGAGCTGGCGCTCCTTCTTCTCCAGGCGGCGCTTGGCCTGCTCGTCCTTCGGCTGCTGCTTCAGCTGCTTCTGCAGGCGCCGGATCTGCTTCTCCAGCTCCTCCTTCTTCTTCTGCAGGTCGCGCTGATCGAGCTTCTCCTTCGCCGACTTGTCGAGCGCCTTGGCCAGCGACTTCTTCTCCTTCTCCTTCAGCTTCTCGATCTCTTTGGCCAGCTTCTCGAGGTCCTCCTTGGCCTTCTTGAGATCGGCGTCCTTGATGGACTTGGCGAGGTCCTGGGTCAGCTTCTCCTTCTGCAGCTCGTCGGACATCTTCTTGAGCTTCTTCATCAGCTCGTCGAAGTTGCCGTCGAGGCCGTCCAGGTACTTCTTCTCCAGCTCGGCGATCTTGGCGAAGAGCTCCTTCTTCGAGAGCTCCTGCTTCTGGATCTGGTCGAAGAGCTTGTTGAGCTCGTTGGCCAGCTTCGAGATCTCCGGCTGGTTCTGCTCCTCGGCCTGTCGCTGCAGCTCCTTCAGCATCTGCCGCTGCGGCTCCAGCTCCTCGGGGTCCACCGCCAGCCGCGCCACCGGGCGGACGGGCACGGCGGCCGGCGCGGGGCCGGGGAAGCGGAGCAGGATGACGATCAGCAGGCAGAGGAGCAGCCCGCCCAGCGCGGGCAGGTCGCGAGGTCTGCGCAGCGGCGCGGCCCTCCGCGCCTGCACCGAGGGGGCGACGCGGGCCGCGTCCTCGATCTGTGCCCGCATGAAGTCCGTGCGCTCGGGGCTGGCGGCGAACTGGAGCGCGGTGCCGATGCGGTCGTGGAGCCCGTGCGCGTCGTCGATGCGCTTCGCCACTCGCAGCGCGGGCATGCGCCGCAGGGCGGCGACCAGCCCGACGAGCAGCAGCGCGCCTCCCGCGATCGCCTGCGCGATCCAGAAGCGGCGCCAGCCCACCACGCCGGCCTTGTAGAGGTAGACGAGGATGGTGGCGGCGAGGGCCCAGCCCAGCCCGAAGGTGGTGAGCGCCTCGAACGCCCGCTGCAGGCGGAGGCGGCGGCGCGTCTGCCCGATGGTTCGTCTCAGGGCCTCGTGCATGCACCATCTCCTCGGCCCGGGGGGGCGGTTCGCGTCCCTGCGGGACGCTCCGGGGTACCGCGGCCTCCCACCCTGGTCCGTGGCGCGCTCTACCCCGGTGCAGCGATAGTACGCGTCACCGCGGCGGCATCTCCCTGGCCGGCGCATGTCGAGAGCGCACATCAACTGCGTCGCGCCCCGATTCTCGCCGATAACCTCCGTTCCTGCCAGTGGGTTCGCGGCGAGCGGGAGCAGCCCGAGATGCTGCAGCCACCCGCTGCACCAACGTGCTATAGTCTGCCGCCGAACGGATCGAGGTGGGTCGGATGAGGGGCACTGGATGGACGGCGTTGGCCGAGGCTGCGGGGCGGGCGAGCGGCGCGGCCGTCAGCATCTGCTACCACGAGGTCGGTTCCCGCTGGGTGGCGGTCTCCTGGGCGGCGCCCGAGCTCGCTGTCCAGCTGCGGGGCTGGCGCCCGCCCCCCCGTGAGCCAGAGGATCGGCTGCTCGCCGAGGCGCTGGAGCGGGAGCTGCGGCTCACCGAGCCGAGCGAGGGCGTGGGAGACCACCCGGTGCGCGAGGCGCTCCGGGGCGGGGCGGCGC
>JAKLHH010000069.1 GCA_022710245.1 Myxococcota bacterium | reverse complement strand
ACCTGCCTCGCGATGGGCCCGCTCGGGTCGGCGGGGTCGGCGAGGCGCGGCTTGATCAGCTCCAGGTACCAGTCGCAGAGCGAGGCCCAGAAGAAGTCGCGGGCGGCGCCGAGGGCGGCGCTCGGGTTGTAGTCCTCGAGGGCGCGCTGCACGGCGAGCATGGCCCCGGAGAGCCCGTCGAGGATCCAGCGGTCCTCGAGCGCGAGCTCCTCGAGGCGTCGCGGCGTGGTCGGCACGTCGGTGAGGTTCATGAAGGCGAAGCGCGCCGAGTTCCAGAGCTTGGTGCAGAAGGCGCGCCCCACCTCGAAGCGCTCGCTGATCAGCTTCGCCGAGGGGAGCTCGGGGATGGTGGCGAGGACGTCGAACTCCTCGCCGCAGGAGCCCTCGCGCGAGCGCTTGCCGTCCAGCTTGCCGCAGACGTAGGTGAAGACCGAGCGGCCGTGCTGGGTCGCCGCCAGGTCGTTGCGGTGGCCGCAGCGCGGGCAGATGGCGGTCACCGGCAGGCGGATGTCCTGCGTCCCGGTCTGCATGTCGCAGAGGACGTAGCGCATGGCGTCGGTGCCGTAGGCCTCGATGATGTCGACGGGGTCGATGCCGTTCCCCTTCGTCTTGCTCATCCGCTCGCCCTTGCCGTCGAGGATGTTGGCGTGGATGAAGACGTCGCTGAAGGGGATGTCGCCGAGGTCGTAGAGCCCGGAGAGGACCATCCGCGCGACCCAGAGGGTGATGATGTCGCGGGCGGTGACCAGGCAGCTGCCCGGGTAGTAGTAGTCGAGGCAGCTCTCGCGGCCGGCGGCGGGGCCGAGCGGCGCCTGGCCCGGCTCGAGGGGGGCGCTCGCCGGGTCAGGCCAGCCGAGCGTGGAGAAGGGCCAGAGCGCCGAGGAGAACCAGGTGTCGAGGACGTCCGGGTCGCGCTCGCAGCCGAGCGCCTCGACCTTCGCCGTCAGCGCGGGGTCGTCCTCCAGCAGGCAGAGGTCGAGGCGGCAGAGCTCGTGGGCGGCGATGCCGTCCGCGGCGACGCCGTCCGCGCCGCGGCCCGCGTCGAGGAGCAGCGAGCGGCCGCTCTCGACCACGGTGAGGCGCGCGAGGAGGCCGGGGCCGACGAGGCCGGCGAGCCCGGCCAGCGGGAGCTCGCCGAGCGGCGCCTGCCGCGACCAGACCGGGATGCGGTGGCCCCACCAGAGCTGGCGGCTGATCGGCCAGTCGCGCTTCTCGGCCAGCCAGTCGAGGTAGGTCTTCGCGTAGCGCTCCGGGTGGATCCGCACGCGCCCGTCGGTCACCGCCTCGATGGCGGCCTGCACCAGGCCCGCGCAGGGGCGCTCCTTCGCCGTGCCGCGCCCGAGGACGATGCCGCCGGGGACATCGCCCATGGCGACGAACCACTGGTCCGAGAGGTAGGGCTCGACCGGGGTCTTGCTGCGGTCCGAGTGGCCGAGCTCGACCTCGCGGTCCTCGACGCGCTCGACGAGCCCGAGCTTCGTGAGGTCGGCGACCACGCGCTCGCGGGCGACGAAGCGGTCGAGGCCGCGGTAGGGGCCGGCCTCGGGGCCCAGCGTCCCGTCGGGCTCGAGGATGTTGAGGATGCCGATCTCGGCGCGGTGGCGGGTCCAGACGGCGTAGTCGTTGTGGTCGTGCGCCGGCGTGATCTTCACGCAGCCCGACCCGAGCTCGGGCTTGGCCCACTCGTCGAGGATCAGCGGGATGGGGCGATCGAGGAGCGGCAGGCGCACCTTGCGGCCGGCGCGGGCCAGGTCGCGGAGCTGCACGAGCAGCGGGAGCAGCGTCTGCTGTCGCTCGCGGAGCGCCTCGAGGGAGGCGGCGAGCGCGGCGCGCTCCTTCTCCGGCGCGGCGGCGAGCTGCGCCTCGAGCTCGGCGAGCCGGCTCGCGAGCGCGCGCTCGGGGTCCGGGTGGACGGCGACCGCGGTGTCGCCGAGCATCGTCTCCGGCCGCGTCGTCGCCACCACCACGTGGGTGGGCTCGCCGGGCTGCGGGTCGAGGAGCGGGTAGCGCAGGTGCCAGAAGTGGCCCTGCACCGTCTCGTGGTAGATCTCGTCGTCGGAGATGCTGGTGCGCAGGAAGGGATCCCAGTTGACCAGGCGCTTGCCGCGGAAGATCAGCCCGTCGCCGAACATGCGGAAGAAGGCGTGGCGCACCGCGCGCGCGCAGACCGGGTCCATGGTGAAGCGCTGCCGCTGCCAGTCGCAGGAGCAGCCCATGCGCTGCTGCTGGGCGATGATGCGGGCCTGGTACTGGTCCTTCCAGGCCCAGATGCGCGCCACCAGCCCCTCACGCCCGAGCTGGTGGCGGGTGATCCCCTCCAGCTCCTTCAGCCGCTTCTCGACGACGGCCTGGGTGGCGATGCCGGCGTGATCGGTGCCGGGCATCCAGAGGGTGTTGTCGCCGCGCATGCGATGCCAGCGGATGAGGAGGTCCTGCATCACGTTGTCCATCGCGTGGCCCATGTGCAGCGCCCCGGTCACGTTGGGCAGCGGCATCATCACCACGTAGCGCCGGTCCCGCGGGCGCTCGTCCGGCACCGCGTGGAAGGCCTGGCTCTCCAGCCAGCGGGCGTAGATCGCGCCCTCGATCTCGGAGGCGTTGAAGGTCTTCGGCAGCTCGCGGGCCTCGGCCCGATCCTGGTCCTGACGCTCGGACATCGGTGCTCTTCTCCTCGATCCCTCGAGTCGATCCCTCGATCTCGGGGCGAGCTTGTGTCTACGGGAAATCAGGGGGGCGCGCAAGCCCTCGGGCCTCACCCAGACTCCGCTCAAAGGACCAGGCGCCGTCGAGGCCACTTTCGCCCGTTTGGCGAGAAGCCAGCACGCTCAGGTACGCAGAGAGCCCAGGGCGACGGCGCGTGGGGCGCCGCGGGAGTCAGTGGTAGAAGGGTTGTTGAGAAAGAAGCGGCAGCAGCAGCGGCAGCGGCGCCCGAGCGGCGGGCTCAGCCGAGGAGGACGTGCGCGAAGACCTTCGCGTCGCCGATCAGGTTGTCGATGATCGCGTACTCGTTCGGCCCGTGCATGGTCTCGTCCATCCGCGCCCAGACCGCGGCCGGGTAGCCCTTGCGCCGGATGTGCGCGGCCACCGTGCCGCCGCCGATCCCCATGGCGCGAGGCTCGACGCCGTAGACGGCCTTCACCGAGCGGAGGAGCGCCTGCACCACCGGCGCCTCGACCGAGGTCGGCGGCGCCGCGTCCTGGCGCTGGATCGCCTCCACCACCGTCGTCGTGCGGCGCTCGCGGTCCACCTCGGCGGCGGCCTCGCGGATGAAGTCGAGCACGTCGTCGAGGCGGTACTCGGGCATCACGCGGCAGTCGAGGTAGAAGGTGTGCTCGCCGGGGATGGTGTTCACGTTCTGCACCCCCGGGTCGACCTTGGTCGCCTCGAAGGTGCTGGTGGGCGGGTCGAAGACCGGGTCGCGCCGATCGAAGCGGCGGTAGAGGCCCTCCAGCTTGCAGATGAGCTGCGCCGCCGCCGTGTGCGCGTTGATGCCGCGGTCGGGCGTCGAGCCGTGGGTCGACTTGCCCTTGACGGTGCACTTGACCCAGAGGATGCCCTTCTCCGCCACCTCGACCACCCCGCCGTCGGGCTCGCCCCCGTCGGGGACCACGATCAGGTCCTGCGCCCCGAAGATGGCGTGCTGCTCGAGGAGGTGCTTGATGCCGAGGTCGTTGCCGGTCTCCTCGTCGGCGACGAAGAGCAGGCAGAGGTCGAAGGGGAGCTCGACCTTCTCCTCGACGAGCGCGCGCGCCAGGCAGAGCGAGGAGACCAGGCCCTGGCCGTTGTCCTCGACGCCGCGGCCGAAGACCTTGTTGCCCTCGACGCGCACGGTCCAGGGGTCGCTCTCCCAGTCCTTCAGCTCGCCGGCGGGCACCACGTCGAGGTGGCTCATCAGCCAGAGCGCCCGGCTGCGGTCCTTGCCCGGCAGGCGCGCGACCAGGTTGGGCCGGTAGCCCGCCGAGACCCGCTGGTCCTCGGCGCGGTAGACCTGCACGTCGCGGACGCCGAGGCCGGCGAGGAGCTCGAGGACGAGCTCGGCCTTCTTCGCCTCGCCGTCGCCGCCGCTCGCCGGGTCGAGCGCGGGGATGGCGGTCAGCCGCCGCTCCAGCTCGATGACGTGGTCGCGATAGCCCTCGAGCCGCCTGGCGACTCGCTCGAACGCGCTCGACATGGGTCCTCTCCTCTCGCTGGCAGGGGAGCTGGTTCTAGCACGCGCGCAGGCGGCGGCTCAACCGCGGGGGCGCCGCCCTCGCCGCCGGACGAGCGGCTCGCGAGCCGAGGAGAGTCAGTCGAGCCGAGGATGGGAGAGTCAGTCGAGCCGAGGATGGGAGAGTCAGTCGAGCCGAGGATGGGAGAGTCAGTCGAGCCGAGGATGGGAGAGTCAGTCGCTCCAGGACGGCTTCTTGATCGGCTTCGGGTCCTGCTTGTCCTTCTCGAGCCAGTCAGGCGCCTTGATGCCGGGCTTCTTCTCGGCCTTCTTGTCGGGCGGCGGCGCGGGCTTGTCGACCTTCTTGTCCGGCGGCAGCGCGGGCTTGGTGACCTTCTTCTCGGGCGGCGTGGGCCGCTCGGGGCGCTTCCTCTCGACGACCGGCGCGCCCTTCTTTTCGGGACGGAGCCGGCCCGCGTCGGGCCGCGCGCTGGCGTCCTGGATCACTCCCGCGTCCGGCTCGGCACGGAGCCGCACCGCGATGTCCAGCGTGAGGCGCGCGCCCTCGCGCCGCCAGCGTGGATCGGCCTCGGTGATGACCAGCGTCTCGGGGAAGTAGCGCTCGGCCCGCACCACCAGGTGGGGGCTCCCGTGGACCTCCACCTCGAGCGGCGCCTTGCCCGCGGGGAGCCCGTTCACCAGCACCTCGGCGCCGGCGGGCGTCGTCGTGACCCTGAGGATGCGGGCGTCGCCCGGCCTGGGCGCCGGCTCGGGCGCCATGATCTGCTGGTAGAGGAGCCAGGCGCCGACGCCCACCGCGGCGACGATGATCACCCAGAGGTACCAGCGGCTGCGCTGCGCGGGCAGCATGTCCATCGTGGCGCTGCCCACCTTGGGCGCCCTGATCGCCGGCCGCGGGACCACCTCGGGATACAGATCGGGGCTCGAGCGCGCGACCGCGGTGAAGAAGCGGCCCGGATCGCTGTCGCCGGGGCGCAGGTCCTCGTTGAACCAGGCATCAGCGCCGACGCTGGACGCGGGCCTGGCCGTCGCCGCGGGCGTGACCGGCACCGCGAGCGCGACCGGCATCGCGAGCGCGCGCGCGGGCGGGGTCGTGGCCTCCCGAGGCGGCGCGGGATCGAGCGCGAGGTGTTGCCGCGTCTCGGCGGCCGCGGCGCTCGCCGCGGCCGCGGCGCTCGCAGCGGCCTCGGCCTGACCAGGCGGCGGCTCGGCCTCGATGGCCGGTCCGCCGTCGGCCTCGCCGGCGCTCTCCACCGGCTGCGGCCGCGGCACCCCGAGCGGGAACATCGGCTCGGAGATCGCCGCCAGGCGGCGCGCCGTGTCGTCGCTGGGCGGCGCCTCGGTCTGGAAGTAGGGCAGGGTGGTCCGCTTGATGATCGCGCCGTCCTGGATCTCCCCGGCGGCGGCGGCGTGGTCGGCGGTGAACGAGGGCTTCTGCGCGCCCGCGGGCAGCGGCGGCTCGCGCGAGATCGCCACCCCGCGCTTGACGAGCTTCAGCCACTCGAAGCAGCGCTGGCTCTCGGGCGGCAGGGACTCGAAGCGGAGCTCCATGCCGGAGGGGAGCTTGAGGTCGATGCTCTCCTCGGCGACCCAGACCACGACGGCCTCGCCGGCGAGCAGCACGGCGCCGGTCTCCAGGATGAAGTCGAAGCGCAGGCGGGTGCCGATCGGCAGCGGAGCCTTGGTGCGGATGAACATCCCCGTCGGCCCGATGTCCGTCAGGTACCGCTGCGCGAACTGCTTCAGCGAGGTTCCCTTGAACTTGACCTTCAGCACCGGCACGAGACCAACCCCGTCTGGCTGCCTTGAGCCCCGACCCTGTCAGGTGTAGCGCATCGTCTCGAGTTCGTCGAGAGCCGGTTCCGCCGGGCTTCGCCAGGCCCGCGCCTCTCTGCAGCCGTCTACCGGCAGCGGTACGTGTCCGGCGGCTCGATCGCCTCGGGGCCGGCCCCCTTGGCGTAGCCGATCAGGCGATTGTAGGCGGACACGGCCGGGGCGAGCGGGTGCTCGTGCCCGTGGCCGGAGGAGGACCGCTTGCGGATGGCCCGCCGGCTCTCCCGCGCCAGCTCCTTGGCGGCCTTCAGCAGCTCGAGGACGGCGCCCTTCACCTGGCCGCCCACCGTGTACGGGAAGAGCGGGTGGCTGATGCGGTCGGTGAGCGGGTGGTCCTGCTCGGCGCGCACCGCCTGGTCGAGGTTCGTCTCGATCGACGCGATCATCGCCCGCACGCCCTTCGCGTCCCCGTCGCTGCCCGTCCCCTCGGCCATCCCGCGCAGCACGTCGAGGAGGCGTCGGCACTCCATCACCGTCTTCAGGTAGGGCGCGAGGAAGCCCTGCGGGTCGTCGCGCTGCGCGCGCTCGAGCAGGCGCTGCTGCAGCGCCGGGAGCTCCTTGTCGAGGATCCCTCGCACCTCCTGCTCGGCGGCGAAGTAGGCGGCGAAGCCCGCGACCAGCTTCGGGTGCAGCGCGCGACCCTTGGCGCAGGCGTCGTCCTTGTAGTCCTTCTCGTCGTAGTAGCGGTGCCCCTCGTCGGCCACGGTGGCGATGGCGTCGAGCGCGCCGGTCAGGCGATCGCCGGCCGCCTCCAGCGCCGGGAGCCCGGGGGGCGCGGTGCGCGCCTTCTGCACCTCGGCCAGGCAGCCGCCGCTGCCGCGGTTCAGGTAGATCTGCGAGACGCCCCAGCTGACGCAGCTCTCCCGGCAGCTGGGCTCGGCGCCCGCTGCCCGCCAGTTCTGGTAGCGGTCGCGCGCGCGCTGCACCGAGGTCGAGTTGCGGCTCAGGCACTCCGCGTAGACGCGCAGCTTGGCGGAGAGCTGCGCGTCCGGATCGCTCGCCTTGCCGAGGCCCCCGCGCAGGCTGTTCCCGACGCCCTGGGCGCCCTTCGTGATCGTGTGGGCCGTCCAGGTGGTGCAGACGGCGATCAGCACGCCGGGCAGCACGGTGAGCGCGACCGAGATCCAGATCCAGCGCCGCACCGAGCGACCCACCTCGGGCATCTGCACCACCACCTCTCGTGGCGGCGTGATCGGCTGGCGGGGCGGTCGCAGCACGGACGGCACCGCGATCGTCTGCTTGACGTCGTAGCCGCAGTACTCGCACGTGATGGAGGCGCGGCGAGGGTCGGCGCGCAGGGGGGCCTGGCAGTTGGGACAGGTATAGGCTTTCGGCATGGTGGGGACCTTGCACCAACTGTAGCTCAGAGACCGGGCCCGTGTCGCCGCTGGTCGCTGGTCGCGGCCGCTCCGCCCTCGCGCCGCCGTTTGGGGTTGGACAGGCCCCAGCGCGCGGTGTATGAAACCCCGACCCATGCAAGCCTGGCTCATCCTCATTGGCCTGGTCGTCTTCCTCTGGCTCTGGTACTCGAGCCGCGGCGGCGCTGGTGCGCAGCGCGGGATCCTCTCGTTCGGCAAGAGCCGGGCTCGCGAGGTCACCTCGGAGACGGTCACCTTCGCCGACGTGGCGGGCGTGGACGAGGCCAAGGAGGAGCTGCAGGAGGTGGTGGACTTCCTCAGCCACCCCGGGCGCTACACCCAGCTCGGCGCGCGGATCCCCAAGGGCGTGCTGCTGGTCGGGCCGCCGGGGACGGGCAAGACCCTCCTCGCGCGCGCGGTCGCGGGCGAGGCGAAGCGTCCCTTCTTCCACCTCTCGGGCTCGGACTTCGTCGAGATGTTCGTCGGGGTCGGCGCGGCGCGCGTGCGCGATCTCTTCCAGAAGGCGCGCCAGGCCGCGCCCTGCATCGTCTTCATCGACGAGCTCGATGCGCTGGGCAAGGCGCGCGGCGCGGGCCTGATGGCCCACGAGGAGCGCGAGCAGACCCTGAACCAGCTCCTCGCCGAGATGGACGGCTTCGATCCCTCCACCGGCGTCATCATCATGGCCGCGACCAACCGGCCCGAGGTGCTCGACACCGCGCTGCTCCGCCCGGGGCGCTTCGATCGGCAGGTGCTGGTCGATCGTCCGGAGAAGGAGGGGCGTCGCAAGATCCTCGAGATCCACGTCCTCAACGTCACCCTCGACCCGGCGGTGGACCTCGACCAGGTCGCCGGGCGGACGCAGGGCTTCGCCGGCGCTGACCTGGCGAACCTGGTCAACGAGGCGGCGCTCCTCGCCGCGCGCCGACGCAAGACCACGGTGACCATGGCCGAGCTCGACGAGGCCATCGAGCGCGTGGTGCTGGGGCTGGAGAAGAAGGGCCGGCTGATGAGCCCGGCCGAGCGGCGCATCGTGGCGTTCCACGAGCTCGGCCACGCGGTGGTCGCCGAGGTGCTCCCCGGCACCGACCCGGTGCAGAAGGTCTCCATCGTGCCGCGCGGGCTGGGCGCGCTCGGCGTGACCTGGTACCGCGAGCTCGATGACCGCCACCTGATGACCGCGAGCGGGCTCAACCACCGCATCGCGACGCTGCTCGGCGGCCGCGCCGCCGAGCTGCTCTTCCTCGGCGAGCCCTCGACCGGCGCCGAGAACGACCTCGCGCGCGCGACCGAGATCGCCAGCGACATGGTGCGCCGCTACGGGATGAGCCAGCTCGGGCTGCGCACCTTCGAGCGACCGCGGGTCGCGATGGTGAACCCCGAGGCGGTCGCGGCGACCCCCCGCGAGCACGGCGACCAGACGGCGGTCTCCATCGACAAGGAGGTCGACCGCATCATCCAGGAGGGGTTGCGGGTCGCCACCAAGGTCCTCGAGGAGCACCGCCCCGCGGTGGAGAAGCTGGCGGTGCGCCTCCTCGAGGAGCAGCAGCTCCCCGGACCCGAGGTGCGCGAGGCGCTCGGGCTCCCGCCCCGGCAGCCCGCGTCCTAGATCAGCTCGCTCCTCAGCTGCCGCAGCGGAAGCGGCCCCGCGGGGTCACTCGAGCGCCTGGCAGCAAGGTGCCCGCGCGGCGTCTGCCAGGAGGCGCTCGCCCGGCGCGAGCCCCCACACCTCGACCCACCCGTCTTCACCGTCCGCGAGGACGCGCACCGCGCGGCGCTCCAGCCCGTCCACGCTGGCGACCCACACGCAGGGCCCCGTGCGCGTGAGGCCGATCGCGTCGGCGGGCACGAAGGCGCCGGTGCGCGCACCGACCGCGAGGGTGCCGGAGGCGCGCAGGCCGGCCGCGAGCGCCCGGTCGGCGTTGGGCACCTCGAGCAGCAACACCATGAGCCCGGCGACATCCACGAGCGGGGCGAGGCTGCGCACCCGGGCCTCCCGTGCCCGCCCGCCCGCGAAGATCTCGACGCGGGCGCCGACGCCAGGGAGCGCGTCCGCGGGAGGCAGCGGGAGCTCCAGCAGGAGCGGGTCGATCGCGACCACCCGGGCGAGCGCGACGACCTGCTGGCCCGGCGGGGGAGCGAGGGGCTGCGCGAGCTCCGCGATCACGCCGTCGATGGGAGAGCGAAGCTCGACCCCGGCGGCGATCAGCGAGGCGGCCAGGACCGCCGCCCGCCCCTGCTCGACCCGCTGCGCCGCCGCGCCGCGCCGCTCCGCGCCCGCCTGGTGGAGCTCCCCCGCGCGCCCCGCCTCGGCGAGCTGCGCCTCGAGCAGGTGCAGCATCGAGCGCTCCTGCGCCTCGCGCACCGCCGCGTGCGGAGAGACCAGGCGCGCGATGAGGTCGCCGCGGTGGACCTCGTCGCCGACCGCCAGGCCGAGCGACTCGACCACGAAGGGCACAGCGGCGATGGCGAGGGTGCTCTGCAGGACGTGCTCCTCGCGGGCGCGGAGCGCGGCGTCGAAGCGCACGGGGGCGCGGGTCTGGCGGAGCTGGACGGAGACGGTCGCGAGCTCATCCATGCGCAGAGCCTCCCTGTCCCAGCCTCGCTCAGGTGCTCAGGCGTCGTCCAGCCAGCGCAGGCAGGTCCCCGGCGCGTCGTCGGCGATGAGCCCGTAGGCTCGCCCGAGCCAGTAGGCGATCAGGTAGTCGGACCCCGGGAAGACCAGCACCGGCTCGACGGTGCTCTTCGCCTCGAACGGGTGCTTCTCCCAGAGGAAGTAGGCCGCGTTCCGCTGCGCCACGTCGATCGCGACCTGGGTCTGGTTCTCGCAGCTCGTGCTCGGCGGGTACTTGCCGGTCAGGTCCACGCTGCGGCCCGCGTTCGGCGGCGGGGGGAACCCCGCCAGCTGGGCGGCCGCCGCGGCCCCCTCCGCCTGCGCCGTCGCGGCCGGGGCGTGGCTCGCGTGGATCAGCGTGAAGAAGGGGTTCTTGTGCCCCTGCACCACCGGCCACATCACCCCGTCGAGCACCTGCGCCTGCAGCGCCGCCCGCCGCGCCGGGTCGCTCTCCAGCTGGATCAGGTTGAAGACGGGCATGAAGCCGATGTTGAACCCGTAGTACTTCCCCCAGCACTTGTTGGTGTTGACGGACTGCTTCATCTTGCCGAGCCAGTCCCCGAACTGCTGCTGGTAGTGCGCGGCGATGGCGGCGTGCTGGCTGGCGTGCTGCGGCACGCCCTCGCTCACCTTCATGCCGAGCCTGAGGATCGAGGCCAGCATGATGGTGCTGTCGGAGCGGACGAAGGGGATGCCGCCGAGGTAGGAGAGGATCGGGATCTGCTTCACCACCACCGAGTAGTCGGGGAAGAACTCGCGCAGCCCCATCACGGTCGAGGCGCCGATGTCCATCGGGTCCTCGTCGGTGCCGAGGGTCACCGTGGGGCTGCCGTCGACGAACTCGGCGGGGCTCAGCACCACGTACTGCAGGTCCGCCTTCAGCGGCAGCTTGAGCCAGGTGCCGGCGACCTTGACCTGGAAGACCACGGCGAGCTGCTTGCGCGCCTTCAGGAGCTCGGTGCAGAGGGCGAGGATGTCCTTGCGGATCAGCGCCCGGTGCGCCTCGGAGGTGAGCACGGAGTAGGCGAGCCCGTAGGCGAGCAGCGGCCCCTGGTGCGCGTCGCGGCTGGCGTTGCCGATCCAGAAGTACGGCCGCCCCTGGTAGGTCGTCTTGTGGTGCTCGGGGTTCTTCGGGTCGTAGAGCGCGGCCACGTGCGGGTCGCCGTCGAGCGGCGCGGCGTAGCGCGCCAGCACGCCCGGGCTGCCGGTGATCTCGAAGAGGCGGTGGAGGTTCTCGACCAGGAGCTGCAGGTGGGCCTGCGCCTCCGGCGAGCCGGTCGCCTTGACGCGGAGCGCCTCGGCGGCCACGTAGGCGCCGCCGAAGAGCGCCGAGTCGCGCGCGCCGTAGTAGGCCGCCACCTGCGCGTAGCTGGTGTCGGTGAAGGCGGCCGAGTTGAGCCCGCCCTCGGCCAGGTGGTGCTTGCGGATCCAGGCGTCGTAGCGGCGCGCCCGGTCCCGGGTCCCGCCGGAGGGCTGGACCGGGCCGCCGCTCACCGCGGAGAAGAGGCGGCAGGTCTGCGCCTTGCCGCCGGCGGAGCGCGTCGCGCCCAGGGCGCACTCATCCGCGCAGGGGCCCTGCTGCCCCGGCGAGTCGGCAGGGCCGGGGTCCTGCGGAGTGCCCCGCTCGCTCCCCGCGCTCCAGCCGCCGTCTGCCCCGGGCGAGCCGCCGCGATCCACGCGGCCCGTCTGGAGCTCCGCCGTCCAGCAGCCGGCGAGGCACACCAGGGCGAGGGGGAGCAGCGGTCGGAGCGGGGCGGGGTGCTCGATCACGCGGGCCTCCTGGCCTGGTGGTTTGCAACGGCTGGACCAGCCCGGGAGTGCTTGAATCAACCGGCCTTGTCGCCGGGCGCACGCGCCGGAGGGGAGCCCGGTCCCCGGCCGCTGCCAGCAGGAGCAGCCAGCATGCGACGGCGGTGACTCGCTCGCTGGACCGCCTGCGGGGGGCGCGCTGCTGGGACTGGCACAGAGCCCCGAGACCGCTATATATATACCGTCGTTTTCGACCCGCGCAGGGGACCGCAGGCAGGGTAGGGCGTCGGGCAGGAGGTGGAGCAGCGCGGTCCCGGAGGAGCACGCCAGATGTGGGACTACACTGATCGCGTCAAGGATCACTTTCGCAATCCACGCAACGTCGGCTACATCGCTGATGCGGACGGGGTGGGTGAGGTCGGCTCGCTCGCCTGCGGCGACGCGCTCCGGCTGATGTTCAAGCTCGACCCCGAGGGCCACATCGCGGACGCCAAGTTCCAGACCTTCGGCTGCGCCAGCGCGATCGCCTCGTCGTCGGCGCTGACCGAGATGATCCGCGGCATGACGGTCGACGAGGCCGCCAAGGTCACCAACCAGGACATCGCCGAATACCTCGGCGGGCTCCCCGAGCAGAAGATGCACTGCTCGGTGATGGGCCGCGAGGCGCTCGAGGTCGCCATCGAGAACTACCGCACCGGCCAGCACAAGACGAAGAAGCTCGAGGGCCGCGTCACCTGCATCTGCTTCGGCGTGACGGAGAAGGAGATCGAGCGCGCGATCCGCGAGAACCACCTGCGCACCGTCGAGGAGGTCACCAACTACACCAAGGCGGGCGGCGGCTGCGGCGGCTGCCACGAGGAGCTGCAGGAGATCCTGGCGCGCGTCAACGAGGTGCCGCCGGCGCCCGAGCCGCCCAAGGTGGAGAAGAAGAAGCGCCTCTCCAACATCCAGAAGATCGCCATGGTGCAGGAGACCATCGAGCGCGAGGTGCGTCCGGCCCTGAAGAAGGACGGCGGCGACATCGAGCTCGTCGACGTGGACGGCGACACGGTGATCGTCTCCATGCGCGGCAACTGCGCGCAGTGCCGGGTCGCGTCCTTCACGCTGCGGGACGTGGTGCAGGCGAAGCTCCGCGAGTTCGTCTCCGATGACCTGGTCGTGGTGGAGGAGTAGCGATGCGGCAGGTCTATCTGGACAACAACGCCACCACCCGGGTCGCCCCCGAGGTGATCGAGGCGATGCAGCCCTTCTGGGGTGACCTCTACGGCAACCCCTCCTCGATGCACAGCTTCGGCGGCCGGGTGAAGCAGCACCTCGACGCCGCCCGCGAGCAGGTGGCGGCGCTCCTCGGCGCGCGCGAGAGCGAGATCGTCTTCACCGGCGGCGGCTCCGAGAGCGACAACCTGGCCATCCGCGGCACCGTCGAGGCGCTCGCCGGACGCAAGCGCCACCTGGTGACGACGCGGGTCGAGCACCCGGCCGTGCGCGAGGTCTTTCACCACCTGCAGAAGCAGGGGTTCCACCTGACCGAGCTGCCGGTGGACTCCACCGGCGCGCTGGACCTGGACCAGCTCGCCCAGTCGATCACCCCCGACACCGCCATCGTCTCGGTGATGTGGGCCAACAACGAGACGGGCGTCGTGTTCCCCGTCGAGCGCATCGCCGAGATCGTCAAGGCGCGCGGCGCCGTCTTCCACACCGACGCGGTGCAGGCGGTGGGCAAGCTCCCCATCGACCTCGCCAAGGTGCCGATCGACCTCCTCTCGCTCTCCGGGCACAAGCTGAACGGCCCGAAGGGCGTGGGCGGGCTCTACGTGCGCAAGGGGACCAAGCTCGCGCCGCTGATCATCGGCGGCCACCAGGAGCGCGGCAAACGCGCCGGCAC
>JAKLHH010000689.1 GCA_022710245.1 Myxococcota bacterium | reverse complement strand
GACGGCAACACGCAGGACCGCACGCTCGTCGCCATGCTCAACAGTCACAAGCTGCGCGGCACCTTCCACCTCAACTCGGGGCGCCTCGACACGGCGACCTACGTCACCTCCGCGGAGGTGAAGGCGCTCTACGCCGGGCACGAGGTCTCCGGTCACACCGTCGACCACCCCTACCTGAGCAAGCTCTCTGCCGCCGATCAGAAGAAGGAGCTCGCGGACGATCAGGCCGCCCTGCAGAAGCTCGTCGGCACCTCCATCCGCGGACTCTCCTACCCCTTCGGCGACTACAACCAGGCGGTCCTGGACCTCCTGCCGACGCTGGGCTTCGTCTATTCGCGTGTCGTGCCCTCGACGGGCGAGCTCTGGCTGCCGGGCTCGCGGCTCGAGTGGCGCGGGACCTGCCACCAGGTCGACGCGGCCTCGGGCGCCCAGAAGCTGTTGCAGTGGACCGAGGAGCAGATGGCGCTCCTCTTCATCTGGGGGCACAGCTGGCAGTTCGACAAGAACGAGCCGAGCTGGAGCGCCTTCGAGGCGGTCTGCAAGCAGCTCAGCGGACACCCCGAGATCTGGTACGCGACCGCCGTCGAGGTGGCCGACTACCTCGACGCGCTTCGCCTGCTGACACCGTCGCTCAACCGCGACGAGCTGACGAACGGGTCCACGCTCTCCGTCTGGCGCAAGACCACCGCTGGCCTCGTCGAGATCAAGCCTGGCCAGACGGTGCCCCTCTGATCACGCGCTGACTCTCCGTCGTCCCATCGCTGGCTGGTCGACTGCCCGCTCACTGCGGTGAGCAGAGTCTGTCGTCCGACGACGATCCTGGCACGACTCCACGACGCATCTCGCGCGACTGTCGACCCGCCACTCGCCCGCGCCTGGCACTCCTCCTGCACCCGGTCACAGCGAAGGAGAGCCACCATGCAACGACACCATTCCCAGGTCCCCACGATCCTGCGGCAGCTGTCTGTCGCCATCACCGCGCTCGCGCTCGTGCTCGTCGCACCACCCCGCGCAGCGCGCGCGCAGAGCTTCGAGGCCAAGTCCGAGCAGCTCCGCAACCTCGCCCGGCGGCATGGCCTGCCGAACGCGAACTACGGCTCCGTCGAGGAGCACCTGAGGCGACGCTTCCCGGCGCTGAGCCGGATGCGGCACGACGCGGTCTTCGTCGCCGACCCTGGCGATCCCCGCACCCAGGCCTTCCTGCGCGAGCTGGAGACCTACGGCGCCCAGAGCGGCAAGGCCATCGTCGGAGCCGGCGTGATGACCGAGTACGCGCACCCCTTCGCCTTCGCGCCCGTCACCGCGGCCGGCGGCAAGGTCTGCCGGATGGACGCGACCGATCCGACGATGGGCGGCTTCTATGGCGGCGCCAAGACGCGCTTCAAGGAGGGCGTCGCGCCCAAGCCGAACACGTTCTGCTACTTCTATCTCGTCGATCGGGGCAAGGCGCTCGCCGTCGGGGACGAGGCCGCGCGCCTGGTGGAGCAGAAGAAGTACGAGGGTATCAACTGCTCCCTCTTCCAGACCGGACGCTTCCACCACCTGAAGAACCTCGGCGTCCCCGAGCTGGAGAAGTTCTGGGTCGCGAACCGCGCCTACGTCTACCCGACGGGCGGCTACGGCGAGCGCGGCGCCGCCGCGGCGCTCACCTGGGGCAACGACCCGCACCTGCTGGTCCAGTTCACCAACCCCGAGTGGCAGCGCTGGCTGCTCGGCGAGGGCGCCTACCGCGACGCGCAGGGCAACCAGCACACGCGGCCGCTCGACCGCGGCTTCACCTTCCCCATCCAGGAGTAGCCGGGTCAGCTCACCTGCCGAGGAGTCGAACCAGGAGGAAGAGGAGCGGGAGCAGCACAAGCGCGCCGATCACGATCAGCGTGTTGCGGAGGCCGCGCCGGCGCGCCTGCTCGGCGGCCTCGGTGACCGACGCCCCCGTGAGCGATGGCGCGGGAGCGCGGCCGAGGCCGGCGACCCCCGCCGGCAGCGGGCCACCCGCCGCTGCGGGGGCGCGCGCCGGTTGCCCGCCGAGCAAGCGCTGCGCGAGCTCGGCCTCGACGGACTTCATCACCAGCCAGCTGTGGTGCTGGCGCTCCGGGTGCGTGTCGGTGCGGTGCATGGCCCCGGTGTAGAGGTTCACCTTGTTGCCGTCGCCGCCGGAGAGGCCGATCCCCACCCAGGGGTGCGGACCGAAGGCGAGGTTCGTCACCTCCTTGTCCGCGTACTCGAAGTTGGCGACCGTCTCCAGGCTCGGGTAGGCGAGGTGGACGACGGCGCGGCGGTCGTAGACGATACCGAAGAGCGCGCCGTCGGAGCGCATCAGCACGCCCCCGATCTCCACGCCGGAGAGGCCGGTCAAGCGCGCGCTCGAGCTCCCGTCGGCGACCACCCGCAGCACGCGATCGCCGGAGGCCGCGAGCCAGCCCCCCGCGGGGAGCGCGCAGAGGTCGGCGACCGACCGCTCGAGCCGGTGCTCGCCGAGGAGCTCGCCGCCGGGGAGGCGCAGCACGCGGATCAGCCCGTCCTCGTGACCGACGGCGAGCTTGCTCCCGTCGCTGGAGAAGGCCGCGCAGCGGAGCCCGCTCGCCTCGAGCGTGCGGCTCCCGCCGGCGAGCTCGAGGTGGAGGCCGTGCGCGCCGAGGAGCGCGAGCGCGCCGGACGGCGTGGCGGCCAGGCCCCGGACCTCGTCCTGCACCTGACGTCGCGAGCTCACGGCGCCGGTCTCGTCGAGGCAGACCACCGCGCCGACCCGGTCGACGACCACGACCCCCGCGTCGGTGATGGCGAGGCCGACCACCTCGTCCTCGGCGCGGAAGAGCCAGCGTGGGCTCTCGTCCTCGCCGCGGTGGCCGATCACCTCCCGCCCCTCGCTGCAGAGGATGAGGCCCCCGCGGCCGTCGTAGTCGAAGCGTGGCTGGTTCATCGCTGAGCTCCTCGCTGCTGCCTGCAGCTCGCCCTGACGAACGGGAGTGTACGCGAGAGCCAGGCTCATCTTGCTGGGCAGCCAGTCTGCTTCCGCAGCGCAGCAATGCGCACATTGTAGGCACTTGTCAGTTTGCCGTTGACATGTGTGTTTCGGCGCTGTAGCTGTGCCCTCCGAAGATGTTGCAATGCACAACGATGGAGGGAAGAAGGATGATGAGGACGATGCAACGGCAACTCAAGGCAGGCAAGCAGGGCTGGAGCTGCGGGATCGCCACGGTCGGGCTGGCGCTCCTGCTGGCTGGCTGCGGCGGGGCACCGGAGGAGGAGACCGGAGACACGAACGGAGAGGCCGAGCGCAGCGCGCCGGAGCAGCTCGCGGTCGGCAAGGCAGACCTCCCGAGCTGGCTGAAGGCGATGGTGGCGCCCGTCGGCTGCGACCGCACGGCGAGCGGGGGCTTCTTCGGGCTCGCCAGCGCGCACCTCTACCGGCTGCACGCGATGGCCGAGACTCACTATCACTTCGAGCTCACCGGCAGCTATCCGGCGAAGCGCGGCGCCGTGATCGCTGTCTACAGCGCTGACACCGGGGCCCTGCTGGCCTCGGCCCGTCAGCCCAAGGCCGCCGCGGTCGCGCTCGACTTCGTGGCGCCCGCTCGCGGAGACTACTTGCTCCTCGTCGCCTCGGCGACCTGGTCCGCCACCGGCCCCTACTCTGTCTCCGTGGCCTGCACGCTCCCGGGGATAACGATCGCCAACCCTGCCGCCCTGAACGCGCTCCTCGCCGACGGCGTGGCGCAGCAGTACCTGGGCGGGGGCGACGGCGGCGTGACGCACGCGACCTACTGGACGCTCAGCAAGACCAGCCCGACCTACCTCGCGCTGCCGCCGACGGAGCAGGCGAAGGTCGGCAGGGTGCAGGGCAACAAGCTGCACAGCCTGCTCTTCGCGCCGAAGCAGGAGGTGGCTGGCCACGAGGTGACCGGCATCCTCGCGGTCAGCGACGGCGTCGTCGAGCGGCGTCAGCGCGTGCTGCTGCAGGTCCCCGCGACCTGGAACGGACGGCTCATCGTCGCCGGCGCGCCCGGCCTGCGCAACGAGTACGCCAACCAGGCGGTGATCGCGCAGTGGGCCGTCGAGCAGGGCTACGCGTTCGTCTCCAGCGACAAGGGCATCGCTTCGTCTGGCGCCGAGCTCCTCGGCGGCAACCACCCGACGCAGCACTGGGGGGCGATGATGCTCGACCTCGCGCTCTGGGCGCGCGCCCGGCTCGCCGACGCGACCGGACACCCGGTCCTCGCCACCTACGCGGTCGGCCTCTCCAACGGCGGCTACCAGACGCGCCGCGCGCTGGAGCTCGATCACGAGCGCGTCGCCAAGGGCGAGGCGCGCATCTTCGACGGCGGGCTCGACTGGTCTGGCACCTACTGGCCGGACGCGCGCGTCCTCGACAGCGACGGCGACGGGGCGGTCTCGCCGGCGGAGTACGAGGCCGGCAACGCGCTCTTCAAGAACAGCGACCGCGCCGCGCTGATCATGGGGTGGGCCTACGACACCAAGGGCTACACCACGCCGGGTGAGTTCGCGGGGCCGGTCCCCTACGCCTCGGTGCAGACGGCGATGCAGGCCGCGGGCTACACCGCGGCCTCGGCGCTCTACTGGGGCCTCTACAACACCGTCTATGACGGCCTCAAGGCCGTGGTGCCTACCTACCGCGGCGTCGGCTACTACAACCTGGTCAGCTACCTCTACCGCGCCGACCTGCGCGGCGACAATGGGGCGGCCGCGACGGCCTACAGCTGCTACGCGAACCCGAGCGACTCGCTGGCCATCCCGCCGCTCTACGCCTGGCTCGGCGCCGCCAGCAACGGTGGCTGGGACGCGACCAGCGTCACCTGGGCGCTGAAGAACGCCAACACGGCCGAGTTCTCCGCGCCGCTCGTCAGCGTCCACGGGCACGCGGACGCGCTGATCCCGCTGCCCAGCCACGGGCTCGCCTACGACGCCGCCGTGAAGGCGCACGGCACCCCGGCGCTCCACCGCCTCTACGTGATCGCCAACGCGGGCCACGTCGATGACTACGTCGACGGCAACGTCGACTTCGACTTCGACGGCCTGCCGG
>JAKLHH010000688.1 GCA_022710245.1 Myxococcota bacterium | reverse complement strand
CACGAGCGTGCGCTTCTCGGGGGTGGTCAGGCCGTCGTGACTAGTGTCGAAGATCAGCGCCTGCGCCTTCACCGCGCCCTTCTCGATGATGCCGCCCATCACCACGATGCCGCGGTCGGTGATGACCAGGTCGCGCGCGTCCGGCGCCGCCACCACCGGGCGGGCCTCCTTGCCGCTGAGGATCGCGAGCTTGCCGCCGCCCGGCTCGCAGGGCATGGCGAGGAGCACGCTCCCGTCGCGCGGGTCGATGGCCACGTCGGCGATGGGCCGGCCGGCCGCGATGCGCTGCAGGGTCGCGCCGCTCTCCACGTCGAGCTGCACCAGGTCGGTGCCGCCCGCCATGCAGGCCCCCGGCGGCTGGCCGTTCACCAGCACCCAGGCGGTGCGGCTGTCGTCGGCGAAGACCGCGCGGTTCGGCTTGCCGCCGCCGTCGAGGGCGACCTTGCGGCCCTGCTGCGGCGTGCCGATCTGCCCGAGGTCGATCAGGCTCACCGCGCCGCCGTCGTGGCAGACGAGCGCGCGCTCGCTGTTCGGGCTGACCGCGAGGCAGGTGCCGACGGCGTCGAGGGTGACGGCCGCGAGCTGCGTGTGATCGGCGGTGCGCACGGGCACCACCATGTTGGTGGTGAGGACCAGCAGCGCCACCCCGTTCGCCATCGCCGCCGCCTGCGTCGCGGCCGGGACGAGGACCGGCGTCAGCTCGATCTCGCCCTCGCCGCCGGCGGTGTTGAGCACCTGCAGGCGGCCGCCGCCGGCGACGTAGGCCATCGGCTTGCGGAACTTGACCGAGATCTGCGTGTCCTGGGTGGCCGAGGCCTGCACGCTCTGCACCAGCCCCATCCCGAGCATGTCGTCGCTCGAGGACTTGCCGGCGAGGCGCAGGTCGAAGGTCGAGCCGGTCGGCACCTCTCCGACGGTGAGGTCGCTGTCGGCGCCGACGAAGGCGTCCTGGTCGGTCGCCTCGCGTCCCTGGATGATGCGCAGGCCGAACTTCGTCAGGCGCGTGTCGAGGAGCGGATCGAGCGTGGGGTCCTTGGGGCGCTCGAGGGTGATGCTGAGCTTGCCTGCGCCGCACGCGCTGACGAGGGCGAGGGCGGCGAGCGCGAGGCGACGGCGCAGCATCGCGACATCTTAGCACACTGGCCCACTTCCAGCGCTGACGGTATGATCCTGCTGATGCTCCCGCGTGCCGTGCTCCTGTTCCTGACCGCCGCGCTCGCGCTCACCCTCGCCGCCGACGGCTGCGGCAGCGGCGTCACCACCACCGAGTGGGGGGCCGAGTGCACCGACGGCAAGGACAACGACGGCGACGGGCTCCTCGACTGCGCCGACCCGGACTGCCGCACGAACCCCCTCTGCGGCGGGATCGTCGACCGGGGCGTCGACCTGCGACGCGACGGCGCGCCGGCCCCGGATCTCCGTCGGAGCGACCTCCCCGTCCAGAGCGGCTATGGTACCCGCTGCACCAGCGTCGGTGGCAGCTGCCCCGACGGCAGCGTCTGCGTGCCCTCCCCGAGCGCCTCGAAGGGTGTCGGGTTCTGCAGCAAGCCCTGCAGCAACCCAGGTGGGGACTGCCCGGCAGGCCCGAGCGGCACCTTCGCGGCCTGTGTCTACAGCGTGAACGGCGAGTACCACTGCGCCTTCCTCTGCTCCTTCAAGGGCGTGGATCACCCCTGCCTGAGCGGCTTCAACTGCGTCCCGGATCAGCAGCTCCCGACCCAGAAGTACTGCTGGCCGTAGTAGCCGGATCCTCGATCCTCAGTCGCAACGCGCTGTTCCAATTGTTGGCTTGCACTGGAGACGTACTTTGCCCTACAGTTATGCCCCTTCTGTAGGACGGTGTCGCATGCTCAGATCGCGGTTTGGCCTCCTCCTGCTCCTCGGTCTCCTCGCCCTCGCTGGCTGCAAGAGCGGCGGCGGCGATCCCGGCCCCGGCGACGAGGACGCCACCGTCGAGCCCGGGCAGGACCAGGCGGTCGCCACGGCCGATGGGCCCGTCAGCCCGGGCAAGGACGGGGGCGTGCCGGCGACGAGGGACGGCGCGACCCCGAGCAAGGACGGCGCGGCCAAGAAGGACACCGGCACCACCAAGAAGGACGCGGCCACCACCAAGAAGGACGCGGGCGCGGCCGACACGCTCGCCGCCGACTACACCTCGCCGAACCCGACGCTGAGCGGGCCGCCGACGGCGACCAAGGTCGCGGCGGTGCAGTACGCCGAGGGGCAGGCCTCGCTTGTCAAGGCGGCCTGCGCGAGCGCGACGATGCCCGACGTCTGCGCGGTCAAGGAGCTCGTTCAGCAGGCGCGGCAGGCAGGCGCCTCGCTCGTCATCACCCCCGAGTACGGCCTCGGCCAGAAGTACTACGAGCTCTCCCCCAAGGTCGGCGAGAACCCGGGCCAGAGCGCCGCGTGGGACTCCGACTCGCTGATCAAGACCTTCAGCTACCAGGCCAAGCAGCTCGGCATCTACCTGCTCATCGACCTCCTCACCGCCGAGGGCACGAGCGGGAGCTACAAGTACTACAACACGCTGATCGCCTTCGGCCCCGACGGGGCCGTGCTGGCGGTGCACCACAAGTTCAACCTCTTCGGCGGCGAGAGCAAGACGCTCACGGCGGGGAGCGACATCGCGGTGATCCAGACGCCGCTCGGCAAGATCGCGCTTCTCATCTGCGCCGACATCTACGGGAGCAGCACCATCCTGAACAAGGTGAAGACGCTCGGCGCGCGCATCGCCGCCATCTCGTCGTACTGGACCGTCGGTAACCCGATCACGAGCTACTACCTGCCCTTCGCGAAGAGCTACGGCGTCTACGTCATCGTCTCCAACACGACGGACTCGTCGGCGGGTCCGGGCGGCGTCATCGGCGCGCCGACCGGCACCGCGATCCAGCAGGTGAAGCAGACGACCCCGAGCGTGCTCCTCGGCGACATCCCGCTACCGCCGTAGCCCGCCCGTCCCGCCCGCTGCAGCCGCCCGCCCCGGTCCCATCCGCTGCAGCCGCCCGCCCCGGTCCCATCCGCTGCAGCCGCAGCCCGCCCCGGTCCCATCCGCTGCAGCCGTAGGCCGCCCCGGTCCCACGCCTCCCACGCTTCGCTTCCACGCCCGGGCTCGCCCTCGCGATGGCCACGGGCGGTCAGCCGCTCAGCGCTCGATCTTCAGGTCGTCGGTGGGGACGTAGATGTGGCTCGCGGTGACGCGGGCGCGCACGCGGCGCACGCCCCCCCTCACGGCCTCCTCCACCTGCTGCGACGAGGAGGCCGGCATCGTCTCCGCGATTGAGGGGTCGAGGAGCTGCGGCCGGCGGGCAGGGCCCACCTCGACCCAGGCATGGCCGGCGAGGGCGGCCCCGGCGCCATCGTAGAGGACGCCGTAGCGCACGCGCGCCGGGACGCCCGCCTCCGCGAGGAGCGTCGCGAGGAGGAAGGCGCGCTCGCGACAGACCCCGGCGCGCCCGGCGACGTGGGAGGAGAGGCGCGTGAAGCCAAGGGCCCGCACCTCGCGCTCGGCGAGGACCGACGCGCGCGCTTCCTGGTCGCCACGGAGCGGGATGCGGTGCTGCACGATGGCGACGAGGCGTGCGAGCTTCTCGGTGGGTCCGAGCCGCGTGGCCGCAGCGACGCGACGGGCATCGAGCCGCGCCTTCTCGATCGCCGAGAGGCGGGCCGGCGCGCTCCGGTCACGGCCGTGCGCGGCCGCCAGCCTGGCGCCCCTCAGGGACCTGCCGAGGTCGAGCTGGAGCGCCGCCTGCCCCTCGATCCCCCGCACCAGCGGCCAGCGCTCGCGCGGGCGCGCCTCCGCGGCCAGCGCCTGGAGGAGCAGCGCGCCGACGAGGAGCCAGGAGTGGACCCATGCACCGCGCGGCCGCCCCGGGGCGCCAGACGGCCGCGTGGCGCTCTGCCGGCTCGTCGTCCTCGCCGTCGTCGGGCTCGCTGTCGCTGTGCTCACGGCCTGCCCTCGCTGCGCCACGAGCCCGTGGTGTTGCGAGATCCATGCCCGGCAGCGCGCACGCGCCCTCGAGGGATCGCGGGGGTTGCCCGCCCTGGACCTTTGTCACCACCTCGCGACCCGCCGCTCCTGCCTCCGGTTGTGCGGCGCGGCTTCGCTCTCTGTCGTGACACGCCTGGCCTTTGCGCTGGCTCCTCGCTTGCACCAGGACGGTGGCAGCCAACATCAGACACCGCGACATCAGACATCAAGACATCAAGACATCGACACCCGGAGGTCTTCTCATGAAAAAGATCGCGATCGTCATCCACGTCGGGCTGCTCCTCGGGCTGGCACTGCCTGCGCAGGCCCGCGAGACGGCGAAGAGCTACCGCGCGCCGCAGCTCCGCAGCGCGAGCAGCAGCGTGCTCAGGCTCGTGCGCCCGTCGACGCTGAGGGCCGGCGTGAAGCTCTTCGGCTGCACCAACAGCAACAATCAGCCGAACCGCACCGGGGTCATCTACTACGGCGGCGGCAACTACGCGGTGACCTACTCGAACGGCGCGGTGGGTTCCATGCAGGGCACCAGCCCCTCCTCGCCGGCCCCGTCGGGCGCGGTGCAGACCGACACGCACAACGCGGGCTCGAGCGGCTCGGGCGGGTTCAACACCCCGGGGCACCTGGTCCCCACCGGCGGCTAGAGCGCTCGGCTGCCCCTCGAGGGGTCGAGCGACGGTCAGCGCGAGGCGACAGGGCGGGAGCGGGGGTCGAGCGACGGTCAGCGCGAGGCGACAGGGCGGGAGCGAGGGGGTCGAGCGACGGTCAGCGCGTGGCGGCAGGGCGGGACCGGGACTACTCCACGACGACCTTCGCCCGCGCCTTCATCTTCGCCTCCATCTTGCGCCGCTCCTCCTCGTAGCCCGGCTTGCCCGCCAGCGCGAAGATCGCGTTCTTGTAGGCGACGACGCCCGGCTGGATGAAGGGGTTGTGCCCGAGGAGCGTCCCGCTCACCGCGACGGACCGCTCGAGCAAATAGAGGAGCTGCCCGATGCAGAAGGCGTTCCGCGCCGGCACGCGGATGGTCAGGTTGGGCACGCCGCCCTCGAAGTGCGCG
>JAKLHH010000687.1 GCA_022710245.1 Myxococcota bacterium | reverse complement strand
CCAACGGAGTCGAGGCCGATCACGCGGTGGCGGTGGACCAGCTCCTTGGCGACGAACTCGAAGTGCGTGGCGTTGCCGCCGAGCCCGTGCACGAAGACCAGCGGGTGGCCCTGCCCCTCGTCGAAGTAGACGGTGCGGTAGCGATCGCGGGCGCGCCACTGCGGGAAGGGGAACGTCGTCGAGCGCCCCATCCCGAGGAACGTGCGCTGGTCGAGGGGGTCATCCTCGGACGGCGGGAGCGGCGGCCTGATCGGCTGATACAGGCGACGGAGAGGGATCACGCTCGCAGCCATTTGACATCACCTCGTGCAGTCGCTCGCAGCCGGAAACGTCGACGCAAGCTTGTTATACGATCCAAGCTTGACCGCCAACAAATAAATCTCGGTGATCACCGTCGGGTAGCGACGCGGACGTCACGCGTCCTCGACGAGAGCTGACGCGACCGTCGCGCTTTCGAGCCGGAACTCGACGACGGCGTCGTGACCATCGGCACAGAGCAGGTGAGCCGGGCCTAGTCCGCCCGCGGCCGGGTGCGCTCGGCGCTGCCGGCGACGGGGCGACGAAGCGCGCGCCGGAACCCGTCGACCAGCACGATCGCCACGCAGGCCATCATCACCACGGTGAGCCCCGCGTTCAGGTAGCCGTTCCAGCTCCCGGCGCGCGCCTTCGGCAGGTAGTTGTCGACGATGTTCGAGGTGCCGGCGGTGAGCGTGGTCACCGCCATCAGCAGCGCGGGGATCGCGGTGAGCAGCGCGTAGCGGCGCTTGCGCGCGGTGCCCAGCAGGTAGCCGGTGCCGATCACCAGCGCGAGCACCGCGAGGAGCTGGTTGGCCACGCCGAACATCGGCCAGATGGAGGAGACGTCGTTGCGGTAGAGGAGGTAGCCCCAGGCCGCGCAGATGAGCGCGCTGGTGAAGAGCACCGAGGGCCAGTGGTTGATGTCACCCCACCTCGGGCGGATGCGGCCGGCGACCTCCTGGATCAGGTAGCGGCCGATGCGGGTGCCGGCGTCGATGGTGGTGAGGATGAAGAGCGCCTCGAACATGATCGCGAAGTGATACCAGTACGAGATCAGCGCGCGCATGCCGGGCAGGCTGGAGAAGATGTGCGCCATCCCCACCGCGAGCGTCACCGCGCCGCCGGCGCGCCCGGCGAGGTCCTCGTTGACCAGCTTCGAGAAGTGCTGCAGCTCGACGGGGGTGATGCCGAGCGAGGCCCAGCGCTCGGGGGCCACGTTGATCGCCAGGTAGTCGTTGGGGAGGAGCACGGTGGCCGCGATCAGCGCCATCACCGAGACGAAGCTCTCGGTCAGCATGGCGCCATAGCCGACGAAGAGCGCCTGGCCCTCCTTCGCCAGCATCTTGGGCGTCGTCCCCGAGGAGACCAGCGAGTGCCAGCCGGAGATGGCGCCGCAGGCGACCGTGATGCAGACGAAGGGCCAGACCTTGCCCGGGATGATCGGCCCGCCGCCGTGGATGTACTGGGTGAAGGCGGGGATCCGCACCTCCGGCCGCACCAGGATGATGCCCAGGGCGAGCGCGCCGATGGTGCCGATCTTCATGTACGAGGAGAGGTAGTCGCGCGGCGCGAGGAGCAGCCAGATGGGCAGCACCGAGGCGAAGAAGCCGTAGACGGCGATGGCGACGGAGAGCTGCGGCTTGCTGAAGGTGAAGTAGGCAGCGGCCGTCGGCGAGTGGTGCACCCAGCCGCCGGCCACCACCGCGAGGAGCATCAGCACCACGCCCACCGCCGACGCCTCGCCGACCTTGCCCTTGCGCCAGACCTCCATGTGCAGCCCGACCAGCATCGCGATGGGGATGGTAAGGAAGATGGTGAAGGTGCCCCAAGCGCTCTCGGCGAGGGCGTTCACCACCACCACCGCCAGGCCAGCGAGCGCGGTGACCACGATGAAGAGGATGGCGAGCATGGTGACGCCGCCGGAGAAGCGCGAGAGGTGCTCGGCGGCCAGCGCGGCGAGGGACTTGCCGCCGCTGCGCAGCGAGGCGACCAGGATGACGAGGTCGTGGACGCCGCCGGCGAGGACGGCGCCGATCAGCAGCCAGAGGAGGCCGGGCAGGTAGCCGAACTGCGCGGCGAGCACGGGCCCGACCAGCGGCCCGGCGCCGGCGATGGCGGCGAAGTGGTGCCCGAAGACGACGTAGCGGTTGGTGACATGGAAGTTCTTGCCGTCCTCGAAGCGGGTGGCGGGGGTCGCGTTCGCGTCCGAGAGCATCAGCACGCGCGCGCGCAGGAAGGCGCCATAGAACCGGTACCCGAGCGCGAGGAACAGCAGGGCGACGACGACGAGCCCAAGACCGTTCATGCGCCACTCATAGCACCTTTCCCGTGGCGCGCTCAACGGGTGTGCGCCCTCGGGGCCGCCTTCTGATTGGCGGCGAGCCTACCGGCGAGAGGCGGTCTTGAGCGCCCAGCCGAAGCTGACGACGAGCAGCGGCCCGAGGAGGAGGACGAGCAGGCCCACGTGGTAGGTCGCGCCCGCGCCGAGGTGCGCCAGACCGCGGGCCCCGGGGACGAAGCGGATCGGCACCGCCTGCCCGGGCGAGAGGCTGGTCGCGAGCTGCGCCGGGACCTCCTCGCCGAAGGCCGCCTCGGCGCCGCGAGGCTGCAGCTGCACGCGATGGTGGCGGAGGCCGTCGTCGTCGATCTCGACGCGCAGGTCGCCGATCACGGCCTCGTCGCTGCGGCCCGCCCAGCGCTCGAGGTGGTAGCCCGAGAGGGCAGCGGTCGCGAGGAGCAGCGCGCCCCCGAGGAGCGCCGCCACGCGTCCGTGCAGGCCCGCGCGGCGCAGGCAGGCGGCGGCCTCGCCGCGAGCCAGCTGGCGGCCCGGTGACTCGCTCCACGGGGTGCTGCGGTAGACGCCGCGCGCTGGTCCGAGGACGCCGGTCCTGGCCGCGCGCTGCCGCCAGCGTCGCCTGGCGACCAGCGCCAGGCAGAGCAGGGCGAGGTAGCTGCCGAGCGCGACGTCCCAGAGCACGGCGGACGCGACCGGGTCGAGGTGGTTTTCGGGGCGGAGGTCCTGGACGAGCGAGCGAGGTGCTTCTGCCACGCGCCGATTATCCCGACTCGCTCCGCGCCCGAGCAAGGGAAGGGGGCAGAATAAATGCACCCGAGCGCCGCGCGGGCTGCGCCCGTCGAGGTGCTCGCGCCGCGGTGCGATATATATAAGTATCCGGACTCGGAAGCGGTATTCAGCATCCGCATCTCTCCTGCACTCTGCGCGGGCGGTCACTTCGGTCTGGAAATTCGCCCTTCACCGCGGAGCGTCCGAAGGAGGCGAGCAGGGCGAATTCCATCCGTCCGGAGTCGCCCGGAGAGAAGATTGGCGTTAGTTTGAGGGCGCCTTCTCCTCGTCACCCTCGATCCTGTTTCTGCTGCGTGCGGGCGCTGCGCCGACCTGCGTGCTAGCTTTTTCGGATGCGAACGCGTCTGCTGGGAATGAGCGGCGTCCAGGTGAGCGCGATCGGCCTCGGCGCGATGCCGCTCTCCCTCGCCGGGCGACCGGATGAGGCCACCGCGATCAAGGTCATCCACGCCGCGCTCGACGCGGGCATGACGCTGATCGACACCGCCGATGTCTACTGTCTCGACGACGGCGACCTCGGGCACAACGAGCGGCTGATCGCGCGAGCGCTGCGCGACTGGCCGCGCCGCGCCGAGGTGCTGGTCGCGACCAAGGGCGGGATGGAGCGCCCCGACGGCACCTGGACCGTGAACGCCCAGCCCGAGCACCTGCGCGCCGCCTGCGAGCGGAGCCTGCGCGCGCTCGGCGTGGAGGCGATCGGCCTCTATCAGCTCCACGCGCCCGACCCGACGGTGCCCTTCGAGGAGAGCGTCGGCGCGCTCGCCGAGCTGCAGCGCCAGGGCAAGGTCCTCCACGTGGGGCTCTCCAACGTGGCGGTGCCGGCGATCGACCTCGCGCGCACCGTGGTGCAGGTGGCCAGCGTGCAGAACCGCTGCAACCCGTTCGAGCGCGGCTCCTTCCTCGACGGCACGGTGGCCTACTGCGCGCGGCACCAGATCGCCTTCCTGCCCTACAGCCCCGTCGGCGGGCACCGCGGCCACGCGCGCACTCCCGAGGACCGCAACCTGCGGCAGGTCGCCGGGCGGCTCGGCGCGACGCCGTACCAGGTCGCGCTGGCCTGGCTGCTCGCCGCGGCGCCGGTGATGATCCCGATCCCCGGTGCCAGCCGCATCGAGAGCGCGCGCTCCAGCGCCGCCGCCGCGGAGCTCAGGCTGCCGGCCGCCGAGCTCGAGGTGCTGGGCGCGGCCTTCCCCATCAGCCCGCGCCCCACGGCGCTGCACTGACCGCCCGCCTGGCTTGCCAGCGCGGGGGCAGGGCGGCATGATGCCCGGCATGCGCAGGCGGCTCACCTCGCTGGCGATCGGCGCGACGCTCGTCGTGACGCTCCTCGTGACGCTCGCCCTGGGCGTCGCGCTCCTCGCGCAGCGGGTCAGCGCGAGGCCCGCCGTCGACCAGGCTGCCAGCACGGGCCGCGCGAGCGGCACGGCGGGCTCGATGGTCTCCGTGCCGGCGGGCAAGTTCACCATGGGCTCGGACCACGGCGAGCCCGACGAGCGGCCGCCCCACCAGGTGGCGCTCGGCGCCTTCTCCATCGACCGCCTCGAGGTGACGCAGGCCGAGTACGCGCGCTGCGTGGCCGCGGGCGCCTGCCGCCTCGCGCTGCGCTACCCCGAGGCGGACGGCCCCACGCTCCCCGCGGTCGGGGTCACCTGGTCCGACGCGGAGCGCTACTGCGCCTGGGCGGGCAAGCGCCTGCCGAGCGAGGCCGAGTGGGAGCGCGCCGCGCGCGGGCTCGACGGCCGGACCTATCCGTGGGGCGCCGGGCTCGCCTGCGAGAAGGCGAACTTCGGCAGCTTCCTCGGCGACGGGCCCTGCGGTGACAACCCGGGGCGCGTGCTCCCCGTCGGGAGCCGGCCCGCGGGCGCGAGCCCGAGCGGTGCGCTCGACCTGGCGGGCAACGTCTGGGAATGGATGGCCGACAACTACGCGGCCTACCCGG
>JAKLHH010000686.1 GCA_022710245.1 Myxococcota bacterium | reverse complement strand
CTGACGAGGCCGGTCGTCGGGCTGGCGAGGCCGGTCGTCGGGCTGGCGAGGCCGGTCGTCGGGCTGGCGAGGCCGGTCGTCGGGCTGGCGAGGCCCGTCGTCGGGCTGGCGAGGCCCGTCGTCGGGCTGGCGAGGCCCGTCGTCGGGCTGACGAGGCCGGTCGTCGGACTGGCGCCGCTGGCGGCGAGGCCCGCGGCAGGGCTGCCCGTCGCGGACGGGGCAGGGATCGGCGCGCTCTCGCTGCCGCTCAGGCCAGCGATCTCGATGGCAGGCGCGCTGACTGGCGCCACTGCCTCGGGCGCCACTGGCTCGGGCGCCACCGCCTCGGGCTCCACTACCTCGGGCTGCACTGCCTCGAGCTGCACTGCCTCGGGCTCCACCGCCTCGGGCTGCACCACCGCCTCGGGCTGCACCACTGCCTCGGGCTCCACCACCTCGAGCGCCACTGCCTCGGGCTGCACCGCCTCGGGCTGCACCGCCTCGGGCTGCACCACTGCCTCGAGCTCCGCCGCCTCGAGCTCCGCCGCCTCGAGCTCCTCGGCTTCCAGCTCCTCGGCTTCCAGCTCCTCGGCTTCCAGCTCCTCGGCTTCCAGCTCCCCGGCCTCAGCCGGCAGTGGCGGTTTGCTCTCGTCGGACATTCACTCTCCAGAGGCGAAGACGAAGGGGTAGACGAACACCGCCTCGCCGCCGATCGGCCTCGGGAAGCGCCAGCTCTTCAGCACGGTCGCGATGCACTTGCCCAGACCCTCGTGGCCGGTAGTGTTGCGGTGAACCGAGGATGAGCTGACCTTGCCCTCGGAGGATATCTCGAACTTGACCTCGACGACGCCGCCGATGGTGTCCTGCTGCTTGAGCGCGCGATCGGAGCAGGCACGGACCTGCGGCAGGTGGTGCTGGACCACCATGCGCACGCTCTCGGCGTCGAGCCCGGCGCGCACCTCGTCCGCCGAGGGTTCTCCGCTCTCCGACGGCGGGTCCGGCTGCTTGGCGGCCGGGGGCTTCGCCGTCGTGCCGCTGCCCGTGGCCGCCGGCTTCTTCGCCACGGCCAGGCCGCCGCCCGTCTCCGCGGGCGCCGCGGCCTTGCCAGAGGGCGCCGGTGCCCGGCCGGCGTCGCCGCGAGGGCCGGTGGTGGCCGCGGCGGAGCGCTTGCCGGTGGCGGGCACGCCGGCGCGCGGGCGGGTGGGCGTGGTGGTGTCCTGCGCCGCCACTGGCCCCGGCGGCGTGGGCTGCGGGGCCACACGGACGAGCCGCGGCGCGCCGAGCTTGAGCAGCGGCGCGGGGCGCTGGTGGTAGCGCTGGAGCAGGGAGTAGACCAGCCACGCCGAGCCGCCGAGGAGCGCCAGGTTGACGAGCAGGACGAGCAGCACCGCCCCGGCCCGTCCCGGGCCCGCGGCCGGGAGTGAGTCGGCGACGGCAGGGCTCGAGGCCGACGGCACGGGGCCAGCGGAGGGCGCGACGGAGGCCGGGGCGGCGGGCGTGAGCCGTGCACCGCAGGAGATGCAGAAGAGGTCTGCGGGGGCGACCTCGGCTTTGCAGTGCGGGCAGGGCATGATGGCGCAGAAGGGCTATATCAAAGCCTCTTTGGCGAGTCCAGCGCAAGTCATCGCCAGCGCTCCAGGCCGCTCGCGGTCGAAGCTCCCGCCGCCGTCCGATGGCCCGGCGCATCCATGGCACTTCCAGAAACAGTGTGATATTGTGGTGGTAATGGTTGAAATCCTGGAACGAGTGCTGGGCGCGGCGAGGAGGCTGGGGGCCTCCGACGTCCACCTCAAGGTGGGGCTGCCGCCCATCTATCGCATCAAGGGGGATCTGCGCACGGTGCGTGATGTCCCCCCGATCACGCAGGAGCTGATCGAGGCCTTCGCCGCGCGCGCCCTGAACGCGAGACAGCAGAAGGAGTTCGAGCAGAACCACGAGTGCGACCTGGCGTACAGCACACCGGACGGCGTGCGGTTCCGGACCAACATCTTCCTCCAGCGAGGCATCCCCGGGATCGTGCTGCGCTTGATCCCGCCGGAGGTGCCGCCCTTCGAGTCGCTGGGGCTGCCCGACGTGGTGCTGAAGCTGGCCGACGAGAGCCGCGGGCTGGTGCTGGTCACCGGCGTGACGGGCAGCGGGAAGTCGACCACCCTCGCCTCGATGATCGACCACATCAACCGCAACAGCGCGAACCACATCGTGACCATCGAGGATCCGATCGAGTTCACCTTCACCGACAAGCGGAGCGTGGTGAACCAGCGGGAGCTCGGCCTGGACACGAACTCGTTCACGCGGGCGCTGCGCGCAGCGCTGCGGCAGGATCCCGACGTGATCCTCGTCGGCGAGATGCGTGACATCGAGACCATCGAGATCGCCCTGCTCGCCGCGGAGACCGGGCACCTGGTGCTCTCGACGCTGCACACCACCGACGCGGTGGAGACGGTGAACCGCATCATCGCGGTCTTCGGCCCGCACCAGCAGACCCAGATGCGCCTGCAGCTCGCCTCCGCGCTGAAGGGCGTGATCTCGCAGCGGCTGCTGCCGCAGGCCGACAAGAAGCGGATGGTGCCCGCCGTCGAGGTGCTGGTGAACACCGCGCGCGTTCGCGAGCTGATCGAGGATCCGGCACGTACCGCCGAGATCCGGCAGGCGATCGCCGAGGGGCGCCACCCCTACGGGATGATCTCCTTCGACCAGAGCCTCACCGACCTCGTCAAGAACCACGTGATCACGTACGAGACCGCGCTCATCAACGCCACCAACCCGGATGATTTCGCGCTCTTCTTCCGCGGCATCACGGGCGGCGGCACGGACTGGAAGGAAGGGACTGGGTAGCGCCGCACGTACCAGGTGTAACGTGCGGCACACCGAGGTGAATGGCTAGCGCGATGTACACGGCCTCGGTCCAGCGCTCGCGGGCGTCCGCCGTGTCCCGCTATTCGTGGCTCTGGCTGGCGTGCTGCGTAACCCTGCTCCTGCCCTCCTCTGCCCTCGCCGGCAAGCGGATCATCTTCCTCGGCTTCAGCGGCGTGCGCGGGCCCGAGGCCACGCGCCTCATCGGTCGCTCGCTCGCCGGCCGCTACGAGCTGGTCGGCGCCGGGCGCTACCGCCAGGAGGCCCAGAAGCGCGGAGCCAACCTGGGCACCGCCTCCGGCCGCTCGCTGGCTGCCCGCGCGCTGCGCGCGGTGGCGATCGTCAGCGGGTCGGTGGTGAAGACGGGGCTGCAGTGGAGCCTGCGCGTCTCCGTCTTCAGCGCGCACAACGGGAGCTCGGTGGGCAGCCTGGCCTACCCGCTGCGCGGGATGCGCATCGATCCCCTCACGGCCCGCCGCGCGGCGAGCGGGCTCACGCTGGCGCTGGGCCGAGCCCGGCCGGGTCCGGCGGTCTCCGGCGGCGGCGCCGTGGCCATGGCGCCCACGCGGCCGCGCGCATCGCCGCGCCCGGCGCGCACCCCGAGCGTGCGGGTCGAGCGGCTGCCGACCCCGGCCCGCCCGCGGCGCCCCGACTTCGACGACGGGAGCGAGACGAACCCCGCCGGCGACCCCGGAGACGTGGGCGGCGACGACCCCAAGCAGACGCGGCCGGTGCGCCCTCCGCGGCGAGCGCCCCGGGTGGCCGCCAACGAGGACCCCGTCGACGAGGGCGGTGACGAGAGCCTCGGCTTCGACACGGGCGACGGCGACGGCGACGGCGACAGCCCGCCGCGACGCAAGCGCCACCGCGCCAAGGGCGACGGCGCCACCGACGCCACGGCGCAGTACACGACCAAGCGCAAGGACACGGAGCGGCCGAGCTGGGAGAAGATCTTCGAGGTCGGCGCGGGCGTCATGCTGCTCAGCCGCAACTTCGACTTCAACGACCCGCGCGTCCCCGAGCACCCGTCGAACTACTCCTCCGGGATGGTGCCGGCGATCCTCGTCGACGGCTCCATCTACCCGTTCGCGATCTTCGGGCGCAACGCGCTCGCCAACCTCGGGGTCGTCGGGAGCTACTACCGGGTGCCCGTGCTCCGCTCGAAGCAGGAGAGCGGCGACCCGGTCGACACGACGCTGCACCAGTTCGAGGTCGGGCTCCGCTACCGCTGGAACATCCTCGGGCGGCTGACCAGCCCGACGATCCGCGCCGGGCTCGACTTCGGCCGCCTCGGCTTCGTCATCCACTGGGCCGAGGGGATGAAGATCTCCCTCCCCAACATCGTCTACATGTACCTCAAGCTCGCCATCCTCGGGTTGCAGGTGCCGTTCTACGCCAGCAAGAGCTTCAGCATCGGCGCGTCGGCGGACTTCGACTACCTCTACGTCTTCTCCGCGGGCGACATCGAGCGCACGGACAGCGGCGGCTACGGGCGGAGCTCGACGGGGGGCATCAACCTCGGGGGCGGGCTCTTCACCACGTTCGGGGGGTTCTTCCTCAAGGTCACGGGCTTCTACCGCCGCATGTTCTTCGCGTTCGACAACGCCTGCTACAAGGCGAACACCGGCTGCAACGCGGCCGGCGGGGCGCTCGACATCTACAAGGGCGTCACGCTCATCGGCGGGTACGCGTACTAGCTGCGTCCACTTCGGTCGCGCGGTCGAGCGCTCCTCGCGCTCGCTCGTCGTGCGCACGAGCGAGCGCGACGGATCTCGCCGCTCCCGGGCACAAGCTCGTGCAGGCCGGGAGCGCGAGCGGGAGATCGCGGGGCTCGATCGTGGAGGGGTTCTTGCACTCGCGGAGCGCCATGGCCGAGCGGACGCTGAGGCTGGTCTCCAGCCGCGCGGAGGCGGGTGCAAGGGAGCCGCACTTGCGGCCTTCGTCTTCTGAGGACGCGCGGCTCGAGCGCGTGCGGGCCTACTACGATCGGGTGGCGGGCTCGTGGGGGACGGCGGCGGGGGACCGACTCTTCCTGCCGATCCGGCGGCGGGAGGCGCGCGCGGTGCTGGAGCTCGTCGGAGCCCGCCCGGGTGAGGAGGTCCTCGACGCGGGGTGCGGCCCCGGGCTGAACGCGCGCCTGCTCACGGAGGCGGGCGCGCGCGTCTTCGGCGTCGACCTCTCGGCGCGCATGCTGGAGAGGGCGCAGCCCTG
>JAKLHH010000685.1 GCA_022710245.1 Myxococcota bacterium | reverse complement strand
CCTCCCCCAGCTCGCCCAGGCCGCCGACGTGGGCCCCGCGACGGAGAAGGCCATCGAGGCGGTGCTGATGCAGGCGCACCGGCGCATCCTCGCGGCGCAGCAGAGCGACTCCTCCCTCGAGGGCATGACCACCACCGCCGCGGTCATCTTCCACCGCGGCGCCGAGGTGCTCATCTCCCACGTGGGTGACACCCGGGTCTACCTCTTCCGCGGCGGCGAGCTGCAGCTGATGACGACCGACCACAACCTGGAGAACTACCTCGCCGAGAACCCGGGCTTTCGCCCGAAGGTGAAGGCGTCGGGCAAGACGCTGGTGCGCGCGCTCGGCCTGAAGACCTCGGCGCTCAAGGTCGACCACCGGCGCCTCACGCTGCAGAAGGACGACGGCCTCCTGATCAACACCGACGGGCTCACCGACAGCGTCCCGGGGGTCACGCTGCAGAAGATCCTGGCGACGGGGAGCTGGAGCCCGGTCGACGACGTGGCCGACGCGCTGGTCCGCGCGGCGCTCAACCACGGCAGCACCGACAACGTCAGCCTGGTGCTGGTGCAGCTCACCGACAAGGTCGCCGACGGACCGCGCACGGCGATCTTCGACGTCTCCATGATCACCGCGCCGAGCAAGGTGCACACCCTCGGCTGGCTGGCCTTCCTCGACGAGCCGCACCAGGGGCGCGTGCTCGTGCTCGAGGCGAGCACCGTGATCGGCGCCGATCCCGCCTGCAAGATCGTGGTGCAGGAGGACTACGTCTCCGCCAGGCACGCGGAGGTGCTCGGCACCGAGCACGGGTTCATCCTGCGCGACCTCGGCTCCACCAACGGGACCTTCGTCAACAACGTCCGGGCGATGGAGGAGTTCCTGGTGGACGGCGACATCATCCGGGTCGGTCGCACCGAGATGATCTTCAAGGCGGCAAGGCTCGAGGGCTGAGATGGATGAGCGGGCAGAGCTGAGGACAGTCGCCAGCCTCGAGGACGCCTACCCCGCCGCGCCCGAGGAGAGCGCGCCGCTCGCCTCGGCGAAGAAGGCGGTGCCGCTCCTCTGGCTGGCGCTCTTCGACTACGCCGAGGTGGACATCCGGCGCACCGCCGGCCTCGACTGGCCCGCGGCGGTGACCCCGGTCGGGCGCGCGCTGGCGCGGGCTGAGGCGCTCGCGGCCGCGCTGCCGGCCGAGCCGCCCGCGTTCGGCTTCGCCGCCGGCGTCCTCGTCCGCGAGCTGCGCAAGCTCCCGCCCGGCGAGCACCTGGTGCTCCGCTCGCTCGGCGTGCTGAGCGCGCTCCGGCTCGACGCGTCGCGCGCCTACCTGCAACACCTGGTCAGCCTCTGCGATCTCTGGGAGCAGCTCCGTGGCGGCCTGCCCTGGAGCGCGGCGCGCCCGACCTTCGAGGAGCTCTGCCCGGACCTCCTCGCCACCCTCGGCAAGGGCGACCGGCGGCTCGGGGGCTACTACCTGATCGGCAGCCTGACCGACAGCGAGGAGGGGCCGGGCGGGCTCGTCGTCCGCGAGGGGCAGGGGCCAAAGGACCTGGAGCCCGAGGCGGTCGCCGTCGGCGAGCACGGGCTGCTCCTGGGCCGCTTCGGCGGCAGCTGGAAGCTGATGACCGCGCGCTGCGCGCACGACCTCACCGCGATCTGGGGCGACGAGAGCGGCACCTGCTACGTGGTCGGCCGCGCGGGTACGGTGCTGCGGCTGCGCAAGGGGCGCTGCTCCTCGATGGAGGCGCCGACCACCGCCAACCTCCACGCGGTCTGGGGGCTCAGCGATCGCCTCCTCTGCGTGGCCGGCGACGACGGCACGCTCCTCGTCTGGAACGGCAAGGCGTGGCAGGGCTGGGCAGTGCCGACGGACGCGCCGCTCGTCTGCGTGGGCGGCGCCGGGGTCGACTCGATCTGCGTCGGCGCGCAGGACCTCTCGCTCTTCCGCTTCGACGGGCAGAGCTGGCAGCGGACGAGCCTCCCCGACGATGGCTCGGCCCGTCGCGTCTGGGGCGACGAGGGCGGCCTCTTCGCCATCGGCGGCTCGCGCCGCGGCGGCGAGCTCTATCGCCTCGAGCGCGCCGGCTGGACGCGCGACGCGCGGCTGCCCCGCGCCGACTGGCTCGAGGGCTACTGGCGAGGCTGGGGGAGCGAGCTCGGCCTCGCCCCCGCCACCGGACCGCTCCTCGTCGGACGGGGCCAGGGCTGGGAGGCCGAGCCGTCCCCGGTCGAGCAGGTCCTGACGGCGGCCGGCGGCGCGCTGCCGATGCTCGCCGGCCTCACCGACCGCTACACGCTGCTCGCCGCGCGCGGCGAGCAGGGCTGGCGCTGCGAGGCGGCCGTCGTCGACCTCAAGATCCACGGCCTCTGGGTGGCAGGGCGGCCGAAGCCGCCGCGCCTGCGTCGCGACGCGCCGGCGTCCGCGGGGACGAGCCATGCATGACCGGCTGAGCGAGCTCCTCGAGGAGGAGGTGATCGGCGAGGTCACCCAGGTGGGCGCCAGCTTCTTCGACGTCGGCCTCGGACGCGTGGTCCTGCCGGACCTGCGGCGGGAGCGCATCGACGCGCTCCTCGCCCGGCTGCGCCAGAGCTTCGGTGCCGGGCTGCAGATCAGCGACCAGCTGAACCTCGGGCGGAAGGACCAGCTGGTGCGCGGGCTGGTCGAGGTGAGCGTGCGCTCGCCCGACACCAGCGCGCCCTACCTGCTGCAGCTCACCAGCGCGCCGCTGCTCGCCTTCTACGAGCGGCGGTTCCTGCTCGAGCCCGAGCTCCTCGGCGATCTGACCGGCGCCTTCTGCCGGGGCCTGGCGCGGATCGTCGAGGGCGCCGAGGCGCCGCTCAGGCTCCTCTCGGGCTTCGACGAGCTCTTCCGGCGCTACCTGGAGCTCCTCGACGAGGCGGTGGAGGCGGCGCGGGACGGCAGCGGCTACGACGCCGCGGCGGGCGTGGCCGAGCTGGTCCCGTCGCTGCGCCGGGCCTGGCGGCTCATCCCCTGGCCGCTCAGGCAGGGCCTGCGGCCGCTCTCACGCCTGGAGCAGGAGCGGATCGCGCCGCACGATCGGGTGCTGCGCCGCACGCTGCTGCTCGCCGTCGACCTCTGGCAGGGGACGGTGGTCTACTCCTACGTGCACCAGCACAACCCGCTCGAGGAGTACGACGGCGTCCTCGGCTGGATGACCGAGATCCGCGAGGCGATGGTGGCCACCTACGCGCCGCCCCGCCACGCCGCCGCGATGGCGCGCGCCTCCTCGGTGGACCGCTTCTGCGAGGCCTTCCCGGCGCATCATGCGCTGGTCGGGCCGCCGCTGGTCAGCGCGGAGCCGCCGCTGCCCGGCGGCGAGCCGCCGCCGCACCCGCGCTGACCCTCCTCGCTTCGCATCAGCGCGCGCTCGACCGAGGAGGGCGCAGGTGCGGCGCGGGCGCCCGGAGACCGTTGTCGGTGGCCAGGATCAGCGCTACGCTGGAGCTCCCGCGAGGCGTGTCTCGCCTCGTCACCTCGATGGAGGGATCATGGCAGCGCAGCACCTCGATGGCGCGCGGGCGGCCCTCGCCGCGCTCCTCATCCTCGCCCTCGCGAGCTGCTCCAGCGGCAAGGGCTCGAGCCCCGACGGCGCGGCGCCGCTCGAGGGGGGCGTGACCGAGGCGAGCGTCGACGCGCACCTCTGGTCCTGCGAGGTGCCGGGCACCGCCTGCAACGCGCACGACAGCTGCGCGATCAACCCGGTCTGCGGCAAGGACCTCCTCTGTCACCCCGAGGGGCACCAGGACTGCAGCGACGGGCTCGACTGCACGCTCGACACCTGCGAGGGGATGGGGCAGTGCAGCCACAAGGCGCAGCCGGGCTGGTGCTCGCTGCCGGTGAAGAAGTCCGGCGCGACCGAGCTCGCCTGCTTCGCCAAGGACGCGAGCAGCCCCGACGACCCCTGCCAGATCTGCGACCCCGAGGCGAGCGCGAGCGAGTGGAGCCCGAAGAACGGCGGCGCCTGCGACGACGGCAACCTCTGCACCAAGGACGACTACTGCCAGATCGGGGTCTGCAAGGGGACGCAGTACAGCTGCTCCGATCAGAACGACTGCACCGACGACGTCTGCGACGGCAAGGGCGGCTGCTCGAACCCGCCCAAGCCCGAGATCTGCTCGATCGGCGGCAAGTGCTACGCCAAGGGGAGCAAGGACACGACCGGCTGCGGGAGCTGCGACCCGGGCCAGACAGCCACCGACTGGACCATCGTCGCCGACAAGTGCCTGATCGACGCGCTCTGCTACGCCGCCGGCGCCAAGGCCCCGAGCGGCTGCGGCCTCTGCGACCCAGGCAAGGACGCGCGCCACTGGACGCCGCCCGCCGACACCTGCGCGATCAACAACGTCTGCGTGGCCAAGGGCACGCACAACGCGAGCGGCTGCGGCGAGTGCGATCCGGCCAAGGCGCCGGCCGCCTGGTCGCCGGTCGCCGGCGCCAGCGCGGCGGTGAGCGACTTCGAGGCGGGGGCCGGCGGCTACACCTTCTCGGCGGCGATGAACAGCGTCGGCTGGCAGGTCTCGGCGCTGCGGCCCCACGGCGGCAAGCAGGGCCTCTACTACGGCAACCCCGCGGCCAAGAACTTCGACTCCAAGGCGACCAACAGCGGCACCGCGACCAGCGCGTCGATCACGCTGCCGGCCGGGCAGCGCGCGGCGCTGCAGTTCTGGCTCTGGATGGACACCGAGACCGGCGAGAGCTACGACGTGCTCAGCGTGCTGGTCGACGGCACCACCGAGGTCTGGCGGAAGAAGGCTGCCACCCTCTCCACCTACAAGCAGTGGGTCCTGATCGAGGTCCCGCTGGGCGACTTCGCCGGCAAGACGATCAAGCTGGTCTTCAACTTCGACACCAAGGACAGCGCCTCGAACACCGGCGAGGGCGTCTACCTCGACGACATCAGCGTGGTGACCGGCTGCGGGCCGCTGCCGCAGAAGTCGCCCTACGTGATGGACGGCAAGCTCGACGCGGGCGCGACCAAGGTCGCCGGCGGCAGCGGCACCATGCCGCTCTACCTCGCCTACTCGAATGACCACCTCTACCTCGCCAC
>JAKLHH010000684.1 GCA_022710245.1 Myxococcota bacterium | reverse complement strand
TTGATCTTGAAGTTGAGCCCGATCAGCAGGTGGATGATCGGCACCACCGGCCAGACGCCGTCCTCGCGGTAGAAGTGCGGGCTCCCCGGCGTGTCGGCGCCGGTGCCGGCCGGCCAGGTGCCCGGGCTCTTCGGATCCTGCCCGAGCGGGTGGCACTGGTTCACGTCGGTGATGTTGTTCGCGTCGCAGCCGCTCGAGCTGATCCGGTAGATGTCGCCGAGGACCACGCCGAGGCCAAGCCCGGCCCCGTAGACGAGCGAGAGCCACTTCAGGAAGTCGTGGTGCCAGATGAAGGCGACCTCGAAGGAGAGCACGTTGAGGTTGCGGAACTGCAGGTAGTCGACGTCGTCCGCGTAGCTCTTGTTCTTGCCCATCCAGTTGCCGTCGGGCGGCGAGTAGAAGCCGAAGTTGAGCGCGGCGACGAGGTCGAAGTTGCCCTTGCGGCGGACGAACTCGCCGCCGAGCGTGAACGAGTTGAGCGGGGTCGAGTGCTTGACGAACGCGCTGAGGAACCAGTTCGGCACGAAGATGCCGCGCAGGTTGATCCCGGCGCCGTAGAGGACGTCGCGCTTCGGCTTCACCTTCGCCGCCGTCGTCGGCTCGCCGGTCGCCGCCGCGCCCGGCCGGGTCGGCTCCTCGCCCGGCTTGCCGCCTGGCTCCGCGCCCGCCGGCGTCGCGGCCGGGGTCGGCGCGGGCGTCGCGGCCGGCTTCTTGCCCGAGGGGGAGGTCGGCTCCTCGCTGTCGTCGCCGCTCGGGATCGGCGGCGCCGCCCAGAGCGCACGCGGCAGCGGCTGCTGCGCGGCGCGCTCGCGTGCGGACGCGAGGCCGGGGACGAGGAGCAGGGCGGCGAGCAGGACAGCGGCGGCGCAGCGACTCATCGGAGGCCTCCAGCGTTCATGAGGGGCTCCATTATAGGAGCAAACCGGCGGGGCGTGCCAGCCACCCTCGCGACCCTCGCGCGCTCACCAGGCTGACGCGCACGGACGGTCTGGTTCTCCAGCCGGTGCCGTCGGGGCCGATCGCCTGCGACGATCGGCGCTGAAGTATCGTCGACCTTCGTCGCGAGAGTCCGAGATACTTCAGAAGCCACGTCGCCCGGGACCGCTCGAGGCAGCGCCACGCGACCCGCCGCTCACGAGATCGTTCGGCGTTCTGTCATCGTCAGCGACGGCGGCGGCCTCGAGGACGCCCGTGGCGACGACCGGCGCTGAAGTACCGTCGACCTTCGTCGCGAGGGTCCGAGCTACTTCAGAAGCCACGTCGGGACGCTCGCGGCGAGGCGAGGGCGGCGGCTCAGGGCTCGGTGGCGTCCGCGCGGTGGTCGATGCCGAGCGCGCGCATCTTCTTGTAGAGGTGGCTCCGCTCGACCTGGAGCTCGCCCGCGGTCTTCGAGACCTGCCCGGCGTTCGCCTCGAGCGCGCGCAGGATGATGTCGCGCTCGGCCGCGGAGACCATGTCCTTGAGCGAGACGCCCTTGCGGTAGCTGGTCGGCACGGGCTTGACCGTGGGCAGGCACTCGGCCACGTCCGCCTCGCTGATCGCCTCGCCGCTCGCCAGGATGACCAGCCGCTCGATGGAGTTCTTCAGCTCGCGGACGTTGCCCGGCCAGTCGTGCTGCATCAGCAGCCCGATCGCGGACTGCTCGAGGCCCTTGAGCCGGCCGTCGTTCGCCGCCGAGGCCTGGCGCAGGAAGTGCTCGGCGAGCGCGGGGATGTCCTCCTTGTGCTCGCGCAGCGGCGGCACCGCGATCGGCACCACGTTGAGCCGGTAGTAGAGGTCCTCGCGGAAGCGCCCCGCCTCGATCTCCTTCGGCAGGTCCTTGTTGGTCGCCGCGACGACGCGCACGTCGACGGTGATCGTCTCCGCGCCGCCGACCCGCTCGATCTCGCCCTCCTGCAGCGCGCGCAGCACCTTCGCCTGCGCGCCGAGGCTCATGTCGCCCACCTCGTCGAGGAAGAGCGTCCCGCCGTGCGCCTGCTCGAACTTGCCGCGCCGCAGCTGCGTGGCGCCGGTGAAGGCGCCCTTCTCGTGGCCGAAGAGCTCGCTCTCGATCAGCTCCTGCGGGATGGCGGCGCAGTTGATCTTGACGAAGGGCGCGGCCGTCCGCTTCGAGTGCGAGTGGAGCGCCCGCGCGACGAGCTCCTTGCCGGTGCCGTTCGGCCCGGTGATGAGGACCCGCCCCTGGGTCGGCGCGGTCTTGCGGATGGTCTCGAAGATGTGCCGCATCGGCCCGCTGCCGCCGATCATCTCGAACTCGCCCTCGGCCCGGCGGCGCAGCTCCGCGTTCTCGCGGCCGAGGCGGGCGAGCTTGAGCCCGTTCTCGATGGTGATGAGGATCTTCTCGCTGGAGAGCGGCTTCTCCACGAAGTCGAAGGCGCCGAGCTTGGTGGCGCGCACCGCGGTCTCGATGGTCGCGTTGCCGCTCATCATCACCACCGGGAGCTCGGGCCGCAGCTCCTTCAGGCGGCGCAGCGTCTCGAGGCCGTCGAGCTCCGGCATCACCACGTCGAGGAGCACCAGGTCCGGGCCCTCGCGGGTCGCCTTCTCCAGCGCGAGGAGGCCGTTGCCGGCCACCACCGCGCGGTAGCCCTCGACCTCCAGCGCGCGGCGCACGGAGGTGAGGATGTTCGGCTCGTCATCGACGATGAGGATGGTCGGCTGCGGCATGGCTGGAATGAACCAAGTTTTCCCCTCCGGCGCAAGGCATCAGGCGCCGCGCCGCGGCAGCGGAGGTTGACAGGTGGGGTGGTGCGGCATAGGCTGCACCGCGTCGCAGTGGCGGACCCGCGCGCACGCCAGCGCGGACTGGACCAGGGCGGAGGCGGCCGCGCCCATGACGGGAGCGGCGCCGCCCAGGTAGGGCGGTCGGGCGAAGCTGCCGCGGCCCCATGACGGGAGCGGCGCCGCCCAGGTAGGGCGGTCGGGCGAAACGGCCGCGACCCCATAACCCGAGGAGGAGTGATGCTTCCCACACCGAGGAGTGCTGTGCTGCTGGGAGCTGCGGTGCTGGCGCTGGCGGGCTGCCCTCCGAAGTACCCCAAGTGCGATAAGGACGAGGACTGCCGCAAGGGTGAGTTCTGTGTCCAGGGGCAGTGCCAGCAGTGCCGCGAGGCCAAGGACTGCCCGGCCGGCCAGGTCTGCAAGAGCGGCCGCTGCGAGTCGTCCAAGGAGTGCACGACCACGGACGACTGCAAGAACGGCGGGGCCTGCAAGAACGGCAAGTGCGTCAAGTGCCAGACCGACGCCGACTGCGGGCCGAACGCGAGCTGCAAGAACGGCAAGTGCGTCAAATCGGGCGCCTGCTTCACCGACGCCGACTGCCCGGAGAACCACGAGTGCCAGAACGGCCGCTGCGTGGCGCCGCCGACGCCGGGGGGCGGGCAGGCCAAGTGCACGCCCGAGCCGATCTACTTCGACTTCGACGAGTTCGTGCTCACCTCCGACGCGACCCAGAAGCTGCAGGCGGCCGCGACCTGCCTCAAGTCCGAGCCCAACCGCAAGGTCCGCCTCGAGGGGCACACCGACCCGCGCGGCACCGAGGAGTACAACCTCACCCTCGGCGATAACCGCGCGCAGGCGGTCAAGCGCTACCTCGGCCGCCTCGGCGTCGAGGAGGGCCGGATGCGCACCGTCTCCAAGGGCAAGCTCGAGGCGACGGGCAGCGACGAGGCCGGCTGGGGCAAGGACCGCAAGGTCCTCTTCATCTGGGAGTAGGACAGGACCATGCGAGCTCTCCGCCCTCTCACCCTCCGCGCGCTCGCGCTGGCGCTGGCGCTCGCTGCCACCGGCTGCATGACCCGGGCCGAGGGCGACGCCGTGAAGGCGGACGTGGAGGCGCTCAAGAAGCAGCTCGCCGAGCAGGCGACCAAGGCCGAGATCGAGCGCGCCAAGCTGCAGAAGGTCATGGAGCAGGCGACCGGCCTCCTCACCCGCAACAACGCGGACGTCGGGGTGCAGGTCGAGCGGATGCAGACCCGGCTCGACCGCATCGGCGGCGACGTCGAGGAGCGGCTGAAGAAGGTCGACGACCTGGACAAGAAGTTCTCCGACTTCAAGGCCAAGGTCGACATCAAGCTGGAGGGCCTCTCGGGCAGCAGCCCGCAGGCCAAGAACCCCGCCACGCCGACCGACAAGGACGAGCTCTTCCGGCAGGCCGCGGCCAAGCTCGCCGCGGGCGACCACCCCGAGGCGCGACGGCTGGCGCGCTCCTTCCTCGAGCGCTTCCCGAGCGACCCCCGCGTCGACCGCGCGCAGCTCATGCTCGGCGACAGCTACTACGCGGAGCAGAAGTTCGCGCCGGCGATCGTCGAGTACAAGAAGGTCATCGAGCAGTACCCGAAGAGCGCGCAGGTCCCCGAGGCGCTGAACAAGGTCGGGATGTCGTTCTATCAGCTGAAGTACTGCAGCGACGCGGAGCTCTTCTTCAGCCAGCTGGCGAAGAAGTACAAGAAGACCCCGCAGGCCGCGAACGCGACGCGGGTGCTCGGGCTGATCAAGAAGTACAAGAAGAATAGAGAGATCTGCCGGCCCTGACGCCACGGCCTCTGCCTCTCGCGCTGCGCTTGCTCGCTCCGCTCGCTCCGCTCCGCTCACCGCCCGCTCACCGCCCGCTCACCGCTCCGCTCCCTCGCTCGCTGTGGATCGCGCTGTAGCTCCAACGACCTGGGCAGGTCGAGGAGCGAGGGCCACTGGGCCTCGGACCTTACCAGGAGAACGCCGGGAGGAGAGGTGCCTCGGGGGCCGATTCGCCGAGCGTTGAGCGCTGGGGTGAGGCATGCGCTCCTGGCGCTCGCCGAGGGTCCTCGGCCCAGTGGCCCTCGCTGACGGAGCAGGGGCGGACCTTCGAGATCAAAGGCACCGCGGTCGGCGCTGGTCATGACGATCGACGGAGAGGCAGGCTTTGAGTCCACGGCGAGGAGAGACCTCGAGAGGAGAGGAGCGACCTCGAGCGGATGGGAGCGACCTCGAGCGGAGAGGAGCGACCTCGAGAGGAGAGGAGCGACCTCGAGAGGAGAGGAGCGACCTCGAGCGGATGGGAGCGACCTCGAGCGGATGGGA
>JAKLHH010000683.1 GCA_022710245.1 Myxococcota bacterium | reverse complement strand
CTCCTCGCCGGCGTCGTCGGGGAGGAGGCGCTGCACCAGCCCCAGCACCGCGCGGCGCGTGGGGATGAGGTGCGTCGAGCGCTGCAGGGTCTCCTCCAGCCAGGCGAGCGGGACCCGGTCCGCCGGCGCGCAGACCGGGAGCAGGCGGCGCTCGCGCCAGGGTACAGCGCGGAGGTCCGCTGCCTCGGCGAAGAGCTCGGCGCCTTGCCAGCCGACCGCCGTGCCGACCAGGGCTCGCAGCTCGGGATCCTCCTGCTCGTCGAGGACGGGCGCGAGGCCGACCGCCCGCTGCAGCGCCGGCAGCGCGAGGTAGAGCGCGAAGCGCGCCTCGGCGCCGAGGCCGCGGTCCGCGAAGCGCGCGCCGACCTGGTCGCCGAGCTCACGCTCGAGGGTGGGGGCGAGCGTGGCGAGGCCGGCGGGCGGGGCGGCGTCGAGGAGCGGCCGCGAGGTCCCCGCGGAGAGAGCGAGCTCCAGGAGCCGCGCGCGCTCCGCCTGGAGCGCTGGCAGGAGGGCGAGGAGCTGCTCGGCGGCCAGCTCGCCGAGGGAGGTCGAGACCGTGCGCTCGTCGAGGCGGCAGCGCTCGGGCCGGCCGACCAGCGTCGCGATCCGTCGCGCCATCCGCAGGCGCTCCTCCTCGGTCCCGACGAACGGCGCCAGCGCCACCGCGGCGAAGAGCGCGCCGACCGGCCCCTCCTCGAGGGCGGCGATCACGGCGGCCGCGCCGGTCCTCGCGGCGGCCTCGAGCACCCGCTCGCGATCGAGGAGCCCGAGCCGCGGGCAGAGGGCCTCGAAGCGCGGCAGCGGCCCCGCCGGCAACGCGCCGCGAGCGTGCAGCGCGGCCAGGCGCGAGGGGGAGGTGGCGGCGAGGCGCCGTGCCGCCAGCTTGCGCAGGCGGACGTCGGCGTCGGGGTCGGCGACGGCCCCGGCCAGCCGGTCGAGCGAACGCTCGAGCGCGCGCTCCCACCGCCAGCGCGCCGCGAGCGGTGTGCGCGACAGGCTGCGCTCTAGCACCTCCAGCGCGGCGATCCGCTCGCGCGCCGACCGCGACGCGTCGGCCACCGCTTCCTCGAGCCAGGCGACCCAGTGGCCCAGCGCGTCCTCGGCCCCGGCGCCCCTGCCCTCGAGGAGGTAGGAGAGCGCGAGCTGAGCCCCCCCGCCGCCGCGACGGAGGGACGCGCGGACCAGCGGCGCCAGGCGCGCGAGCTCGTCGGCCGCCAGGCGATCCCGATCCGCTGCCAGCGCGCGCCGCCAGCGCAGCAGCTCGAGCAGGGCGGACGCGGCCTCTTCTCCGAGGCGCAGCTCGTGGGTTCGCCCGTGGCCGTACTCCCAGCTCTCCACGCGATCCTCGTCGAGGTGACGGGCGAGCGCGGCGAGCGAGCGCTCGCCGAGGCGCGGCGCGCGGCGGGCCAGCCAGGGCAGCAGCAGCAGCGCTGCGGCGAGCAGCTCCGGCGGCTCGCCGGCCTCGACGGTGCGGAGGACGGCCTCCGGCTCGAGCCCCTCCGCCAGGCGAGCGCGATCCGCAGGCATCACCCCCTCCGGCAGCCCGCGCTCGTCGAGCGCGACGGCGAAGAGCTCGCGCCAGTCGGGTGCCTCCTCGGGCCAGCGCCGGCGCACCACGGCCAGCGCTGGCGACGGCGCCAGCCCCTCCGGCGCTGCAGCCACGCCCTGGCGCGCCGGAGTCACGCCCCCGGGAGCGCTGGCGCGCGGCGGCTCGCAGCCGACGGGAGCGTCCGCGCCTGCGTCCGCGAGGAGCTCGGCCTCGGGGAGCGCGGCCCGCAGCCGCTCGACGCTGGCGGGAGGCAGCGCGCAGCCGCGCAGGTCGAGGCGGCGAAGCGAAGTGAGCGCCGCGAGCCGCTCGAGCCAGTCGTGGTGCCGGCAGTCGACCCCGCGGAGGCTCAGCTCCTCGAGCCGCGCGAGCTTGCGCCAGCTGCGCCGGTCGCCGCCGAGGCGGGCCCCCGCCAGGTCGAGCCGGCGCAGCGCGCGCAGCTTGCCCAGCTCCTCGAGCAGCCGGTCGTCGACGCGGATGCGGCGGAGCGCGAGGTGCTGCAGCCGCGGCAGCGCCCGCAGCGCGCGCAGCGGGCGCAGCTCCTCCGGTGTGGCCCGGCTGAGGTCGAGGGAGACCAGCTCGCGGAGCGGGGAGAGCCAGCGCAGCAGCCCGGACCCGGCCAGCCCGCCGCGGAGGTCGAGGAGCTCGAGCCGGTGCCAGCCGTGCAGGCACTTGAGGCTGCGGGTGGTGAAGCCGGTGCAGTCCGCGAGCCAGAGGTGCGTGAGCCCGGGGGCCTCGAAGACCTGCAGCCCCGAGGAGACACCCTCGCAGCCCCAGAGCCCGAGGCCCTGCAGCCCCAGCCCGGCGAGCGACCGCAGGCCGGTGTTGCCGAGCCGGGGGCAGCGCCAGAGCAGCAACGAGCCGCAGCCACCGGGGAGCCCGGCCACGGTCCGATCATCGACCTCCTCGCCGGCGAGGAGGAGCCCGAGCGCGGGCTGGTCACGCAGCCACTCGAGGAGGACCGGCTGCTCCTCCGCGCGCGCGGCGCCGATCCAGCGGGCGCCCGCCGGGGCCTCGCTGCCGGGCGGCAGGTCCGAGAGGCGCAGCTCTCCGTCCTCGAGCACGGCCACGCGTGCGGCGACCGGGAGCGGGTCGCGGGTGGTCATCGGCCGGCCGCCTCCTCTGCTTGCCTCGAGAGCCTCTCCACAGTCTACTATCGTCGTCCCACTTTGGAGCAGCCGCGATGAGCACCCGGTACGAGGAGATCCTCGCTCGCGCCCGCGCCTTCCACGGACCTCGCGTCGACGAGCTCGGTCGCTACCTGGCGAGCGGCGAGCCAGGAGACCTGGCCGCCGCGACGGGCGAGACCCGGCGGACCACCTACGAGCCCTGGGTGCTGGAGGCCCTGCTCGAGGCGCTACCGGCCCCGCCCGCCTGGGAGGAGCCGGATCGGCGGCTGCTCCGGAGCCTGGCCGCCCTCCAGGAGCGCGGCGGGCACCAGGGGAGCGCGACCCCGGAGACGCTCCTCGCTCGCTGGCTCGAGCAGCGCCTGCGCGAGGAGCCGCCCGGCGCGGACTGGTGCGGCGCGCTCGCGGGCGAGCTCCCGCGCGCCCTCCTCGTCCGGGTGGCCGCGCTGAGCCGGGACGGGAGCTCGCCGCGGCTCACCTCCGCCGGTCGCTTCCTCCTCGCGTGCTCCGACGAGGAGCTGCGGCCGCTGGTCGCGGCCAGCCGCGCGTTCCTCTCCCCCGGCCCGCTGCTCTCCCTGATCGCCCGCCACGCGCCGGAGCGGCTGCCGTGGGCGGCGCGGGTGGTCTGGACCGCTCTGGGTACCTACGAGCGCGCGCCCATCCTCGCGCTCCTCCACTCCCTGCGGCGGGCGGACTGCGACGAGCTCGCCGCGGCCCTCTGCGCCGAGGCGAAGCTCCCTCCCGATCCTCTCCTCGGCGCCCGCCTCGCTCCGCCGCAGCCCTCGGGCCGGCAGCGCCTGGAGCGCGCCCTCGGCGAGCTCCGTCACGCGCGCGGGCTCGACGGCGCGGTGCTGGATCGGATCGCCGCCTACCTGACGGGCGGCGATCGCGCCGTGCTCGAGACCCTGCCGCGGCTCCTGCCGCGCGGGACCGGCTGGCACGCGGTCCACGAGCTCGACGAGCTGGGGAGCGCGCTCGGGCCTCCGCGGCAGCTCGCCGAGGAGGAGCTCCGCGCCGTCGACGTGCTGGTGCAAACGCAGGCGAGCTCGGTGCTGGCGCGCTGGCTCGCGCGCGCGGTGACGCTCGAGGGCGAGGGGGACGCCTTCACGCCGGTGAGGGAGGTCCTCCGCGCGCGAGGGCTCCCCTGGCCGGAGCTGCTGCGTGGGGTCGCCCGCACGGTGATGGTCTACGAGGGGCTGCGAGGCCCGAGCTCGCTCGGCCGGCTCGTCCTCGGGCTCCCGGCGGCCGAGCTCCTCGCCTTCGCGCAGGAGCAGCTGCAGGCGCACACCTGGACCGGGGGCCTCTGCTTCCTCGTCGACCACGCTCCCCGGCGCTTCGCCCTCGAGCTGCGGCCGTGGCTGCTCGCCGCGGGCTCGCGCTGGGCCTACCCGACGGTGCAGCTCCACCTGCGCCTGCTCGCGCACGGCGACCGCTTCGACGCTGAGGTGGCCACGCTCGCCGACGACCCGGCGCGCCTCTACACCGAGGAGGAGCGGAAGCTCCACGTCCAGCCCCAGCTGCGCAGCCTGCAGCTCGACCTCCGCCTCGCCCTGGCGGCTCACGATCGCGCGCGCTACCTGCAGCCCGCGCGCGAGCTGGCGCTCCAGCTGCTGGCCGGTCCCGCAGAGCCAAGGCGCCAGGACGCGGCGACCTGGCTGGCCCGGACCTTCGGCGGGGACGCGCTCCCGCAGCTCCTCGCCGCGCTCGGCACGCCGTCGCCCTCCAGCGACTGGCTGGCGCTCTTCCTCGCCGACGTCTTCGGCCCGCGCGCGCTCCCGGCGGTGGACTGGCTCCTCGCCCAGCGCTCCTGGTATCACCAGCTCACCGCGCTGCGGCACCTCGTCAGCTTCGCCGATCCGGCGCACGACCAGCGGATCGCGCAGGAGCTGCACCGCCTCCTCGACGAAGGCGAGCTGCGGGCGCAGGTCCAGGCCATCGCGCTGGCGGCGAGCTGGAGCTTCGAGCGCATGGAGGAGCGCCTCTGGCGCGCGCTGGAGAGCAAGTCGAAACAGGTCCGCCGCGAGGCCGCCCGGGTGCTGGCGAGCCGCCTCTCCGGGCACGCCTTCGAGCGCGCCGCGCGCCTGCTCGGCCACAAGCAGGCCGCCGCTCGCCTGGGCGCGGTGGAGCTGCTCGGCCGGCTGCGCGACCCGCGCACTGCCGCGCTCTTCGAGGAGCGGCTCGACGCGGAGCCGAGCGAGGAGGCGCGGGACGAGCTGCTCCTCGCGCTGCGGGAGCTATGGGCCGCGGCGGGCCGGGCCCCCACGCTGGCCGACGTGGAGCGACGCGCGTCGCGCGCGCGCCTGCGCGAGGACCTGGCGCCGTGGCTGGAGCGGGAGCAATTCGCCCTTCATCGCGGAGCCTCCGCAGGAGGCGAGCAGGGCGAATTCGCCCTTCA
>JAKLHH010000682.1 GCA_022710245.1 Myxococcota bacterium | reverse complement strand
TCTCCTTCGCCGGCGAGCAGCTGGACGGGATCGCGGTGGGCGGCATCGGCATGGGGGCGCTCGGCAAGCTGCAGGCGGCGAGCCTGCGCGTCTTCCTGTCGCGCGAGGTGACCGTCGAGGCCACGCTCGCGGCGCTCGCTCGCGGCGAGCTCGAGGAGGCCACGCCGGCGACGGCCTGCGCACATCACGGGGGCGGTCACGCAGGACCAGGGCCGCGTGGTCATGGCCATGGCCACGGAGGACCTGGCCCTCACGGGCGGGGTGGCTGCGGCGGCAGGTGAGCCGCGCTACTTCGTCAGCTGCACGATCGCCTGCCCGCTGCCGCTCCGCGTGGCCTCGAGGAAGAACGCGCGGAGGGTCCCGCCGTCCTGGCTCGCCACGTTGAAGCCGACGCTCGCGCCGACGCCGCTGAGCATCACGTAGCGGTGCGAGTCCTCCGGCACCTCGCTCGGCAGGCGCAGCAGCACGAAGTCGTCCTTCGCGCCCTGGCCCGAGGAGAGCGTGCTGCTGATCAGCTTGAGGCTGTGGTCGCCGCTCTTCACGTCGAGGGTCGCCGGCGTGCCCTGGCACCCGGTGCTCCAGGCGAGGACGTTGGCCGCCGCGTCGACGATGAGCTGGTAGCCGCCCGGATTGATGGTGACCGTGGCGTTGCCGTTATTGGCCGCCGTATCCGAGTCGACGAACATCGCCTGCACGATGCCCGCGGCCGGCAGCGTGATCGGCGCGCTGGCGCCGATGCCGTTGAGCATGAAGAAGCGGTGATCCTCGCCCTGCGCGCCTGCGGCGAGCGGCAGGTGCACGATGACGTAGGGGTCGACCGACGGCGTGGGCGTGTCACTGGCGATCTGGCCCTTGGAGAGCGAGCTCGCGGCCAGCGCGATCGTGTAGTTGCCCGCCGGCAGGCTCTGCGCCGCCGGCGTCGTGCGGCAGGCGTCGAGCGCGAGGGCGTTCTGCTGGGCGGAGACCGTCAGCGTCGGGACGTTGACCACGCCGCCCTCCTGGCCCGGCGTGATGGGGCCGGTGTCGCTCCCACCGCCGCCGCCGTCCGCGGCGACTTGCGGCGGGCTGGAGGTCGAATCACCGCAGCCGCCCGCGGCGAGCGCGAGCAGCAGACCTGAGAGCACACCTCGAGCACCACGAACCAGCAGCATCCACCACCTCGCTTTCGTGCGTTCGTTCGTTCGTTCATCGATCGGGGTACGGCGAGGCGACGCACCAGCAAGCGGCGTTCCAGCGGGAGCGCCGCTTCATGGCAGCAGAGCGCCAGCGATCCCGGGTGGTGTGCGCGGACGCGGCCCGGCAGCGCGCGCGAACAATTCACGGGAGGGGGGAAGGAAGCCCGGGCAAGGGTGCCCGCGGGGCGGGCTCGGCGGGAGATAGATGCTCAGTTGGTGATTCAGTTGGTGATGTAGTCGCCGCCCGCGCAGCCGAGGTAGACGCCGCTCTTCGCGATCTGGCTCCGGAGCTGCGGCGGGGTGAAGTCGCACTGGTCCTGTGTGTTGGGGACACCGTCCTGGTCGAGGTCGTCGCGGTCCCGGTACTGGCCCTGGGCGCAGCCCTTCCAGTCGCCGCTCGTCCACACCTGGCTCACCTTCGAGGAGGGCGTCAGGGTGCACTGGTCCTCCCAGTCGGGGATGCCGTCACCGTCGGAGTCGGCGCTCTTGTTGCCGAAGTACGCGCCCGGCACCGAGGAGACGCAGGCGGTGAAGGTGTCGCCGTCGCCGCAGCCCTTGTACTGGCCCGAGGAGCTGACCGAGGAGGTGAGGTAGCTCGGCGTGTAGCGGCAGCAATCCTCCACGTCGGGGACGCCGTCGCCGTCGGTGTCCTTGGCGGGGCCGGCGCCGGTGCCGGGGTCGCTGGGCGTCGGGTCGGTGGGCGGGTCCGGATCGCTGGGCGGGTCCGGATCGCTCGGCTCGCTCGGCGGCGGGGTGTCCTCGGGCGGGGGCTCGCCGCCGGTGTCGCCGCCGCTGTTGTCGCTACCACCGCCGCCGCTGTCGTCACCGCCGCCGCTGCTGCCGCCGCCGGTGTCGCCGCCGCCATTGTTGCCGCCGCTGCCGCTCTCCGGCTGGCCCCCGAAGCACTGCTTGGAGTTGCCGGTCGAGGCCGTGGTGAAGGTCAGGCACTGCCCGCCGCCCGGGCAGCCGCTGGAGTCGGTGCAGGCCGCGCCGCAGACGGCCTCGCTCGCGCCCTCGCCGCGCACGCAGAGGCTGTCGACGCCCGGGCAGTCGCTCTGCTGGGTGCAGCGCTTGCCGATCAGGGCCGGGTCGGCGAGCGGGCTCAGCTTCGGGTTGTCGTCGATGCCGTGCACGCCGTAGATGGCGAGCCAGGCCGTGTGCGCGTCGTTGACGCTCTTCAGCAGCGCGTCCCAGGAGAGCGGCAGCCACTGCGCGTCGCGCTTCGAGAGCAGGCCCTTCAAGAAGGTGGGGATGGTCTTCGCGCTGATCGAGCCGAAGTTGACCGTGGTCACCACGTCGGCGTTGGCCGCGGTCTTCTTCGGGTGCTTGTAGAGCTGGTCCGCGTAGCCCGTGTAGGTCTCGCAGCCGTCGAAGATGAAGATCTGGTAGGCGTCGGGGAGCTCGAGGTTGCGGAGCTCGCTGGCCGGCAGCGCGAGCCGCGGCTCGTAGTGGACCGCGACGCCCGAGTAGGTGAGCTCGGTGCCCGCGTGGCCGGCGTAGATGACGATGTCCGATCGCGCCGCGCCGTCCTTGTAGGCCTTGACCAGGTCCTCGAGCTTGTCGTGCGTCACCATCTCCGGGTGCACCAGCTTCACTCGCACGGGGACGTCGGCGCCGTCCTGGTAGGCGCCGGCGCCGCCCTGCACGCGCAGGCTGGCGGTGAAGGGGCCGGAGTCGAGCTTGAGGTCGTCGAAGGTCTCGACGGGCGCCTTGAAGCCCATCGCCGTCAGGTCGGCGAAGAGGCGCTTCGCCTGCTGGACGTCGTAGCGCTCCTTGTTGTAGTCGCCGCCCACCTGCACATAGATGTCGAGCCCTCCCTCGAAGAGGTCGAGGTAGCGCGGGTAGGCGTCGAGCGAGCTCTCGGCAGCGGTGAAGGCGAGCGCGATCTCCTGATCGCCGGCGCTGCCCGAGTCGTAGGTGAGGCGCAGCACCTTGCGTCCGCCCTCGGTGGCGAGCGGCAGGATCTCGAGGAGGTTCGTCGGGCCGCCCGCCTCGCCGCGGTAGGTGAAGGTGTAGAGGCCGTCCTCGCCTGGCTGCACGTCCTGGAACGCCGACGAGCTCTGCCGCAGCATGATCGCGAGGCCGTCCTTGCCCGTGCGCTTGTCCTCGGGCCAGAGCTCGAGGAGCTTGCCGTTGAGCGCGACGGTGATGGTGCTGACGAGCCGGGTCGCCGCCTCGGCGGCCTTCGCCTCGCGCGCCTCGCCCTCGAGCGCCTTGTCGGACTCGGCGAGCTTGAAGCGGGCGATGCCCTCGATCTTGTACTCGCGCCCGATCGGGCTGCGGTAGTTGTCCTGCTTGCCGCGCGTGCTCTGGGTGGCGACATCGCCGCCGTCGAGGATGCCGGTGCAGCCAGCGAGGAGCGCGAGGAGGCCGAGGGAGAGGGTCTTCTTCATCGTGCGCATGCGAGCTCCTACGGCAAGCCGCGTGCCCGGGCGAACCGACGGAGACGACAGCGTTTTCGGGGAGGACCTGTGGGCTCCGCCCCTCAGGTCTGGCGAGCCGACTGCCGGCGGGATCGGCGCCAACGCGATTGCGGGCGCGGAGTTATCGAGGCTGGAGGATCGACGCGCCACCCCTGGAGCCCTCGGCCCCAGGCGCGAGGGCCTCTCTCCTGCGTCGACCTGTGAGGCTGCCCACGTTGACCCTCGATGGGGTCACTCGCACCAGGCGATCGTGAGTCGGGTCGGGTTGCTCAGGAAGCCCGGCTGCTGGTAGTCGACGACGCCGACCTCCCCCGAGGTCACCTGGGCGCCGTGAATCCAGAGCTGAACGTGGCTGCCGCTGGCGAGCGTGGACTTGGCGACCAGCGACTGCAGCAGCGAGGCAAGGCTCGGTGAGGTGTTCATCCCCGCGGTCTGCCAGGTCAGACCGCCCAGCGTGGGCCACCGCACGGCGCCGGCGATCAGGGTGCGTCCGGTGCCGGTGAGGGGCTCGTCCTTGCCGGCGGAGACCACCGGGGCATCGGCGCTGTCCTCGAGCTTCACCTCGAGCGCCTGCGTCGAGGCGTTCCAGCCGCCGCAGTCGGCCGCGCTCCCCTGCAGCGCCAGCGTGGCGCCGGTGAGCGTGGCGCCCTTCGGGATCGCCTTCGAGAGCCCGAAGCGGAAGTAGCCCCAGACGTGGTGGCCGGTCGTGCGGGGGATCCAGTAGCCCGTGCAGATCGGTGGCTCGCCGCTCGGGAGAAGGACGCCGTTGTCGATCTCGCCGTCGTCGCCCGGGCCAGCGATGGTGAGCTGCTGCTGGAAGCAGGGGAGGTCGGGCGTGGGCTTCAAGGTATCGCCGGCCCCTTCGGCAGCGCGGTCGGCGCGCAGGTCGGCGGCGCGATCTGGCGCCGGGCCATCGCCGGGGGCGTCGCTGCGCTGGTCGTGCGCCTCCGCCTGAGGGAGATCTCGGCGCGCGTCGACCCCGCGGTCGCGGCTCGCGTCGTGACGCTGCCAGAGGGTCGGGTCGGCCGTCATCAGGCAGGCCGGGCCGCTCGTCGCCAGCAGCAACGCCAGTGTCCCACCCCGCCAGAGCCATGAGCACCGCACCTGTTCATGGTAGGGGGGGGCAGCAGCAATGATCAACGATTCTTCACGGACAGACCGAGAGGGTGAGGCGGGTCGGGCTGGCCGCGTGGGCGGGCATCAGGTAGTCGACGGTGGTCACGTAGCCCTCGGAGGACTGCGCGGCCCGCAGCCAGAGCTGGACGTGGCTGCCCTTGGCGAGGCTGACCTTGTTGACCAGCGCCTGCAGCAGCGGCGCCAGGCTCGGCGTCACGTTCACCTTGCTGTCCAGCCAGGTGAGGCCGCCGCTCGCCGGCCAGCGCACCGCGAGGCTCAGGACCGACCGGCCCGCGGCGGCGTAGGGCGCGTCACTGGCCGAGGTCACAGCGACGGCGTCGGCGCTGTCCTCGAGGAGCACCTCCATC
>JAKLHH010000681.1 GCA_022710245.1 Myxococcota bacterium | reverse complement strand
CGCCGTGTTCCTGCACGTCGCGCACGACGACTGGAGCCCGACGGCGGGTTGCATCGCGTTCAAGCGCGAGGACCTGCTGGCGATCCTCGCGCAGGTCAGCGCCAACGACGCCGTTCACGTCCAAGCATTGTAGCTGCAGCCCGTTCTTTTACTCCGTCATGGTCGTGCTCGGCACGACCATCCACGAGTTTGTCTTCACCAACCTGATCGCACCCATCGAAACTCGTGGATGGTCGGACCAAGTCCGACCATGACGATTGAGGGTGACTTAGGCGCGTCAAATCTTCTTCTCCCGCACGCCGAAGATCGCCGTGCCGACGCGCACCAGCGTGGCGCCCTCGGCGATGGCCACCTCGAAGTCGCCGCTCATCCCCATCGAGAGGTGGCGGAGCTCCACCCCCGGCCGCCCGGCGCCGGCGTGGGCGTTCAGCAGCTCGCGCAGACGCGCGAAGAACGGGCGCGCTCGCTCGGGCTCGTCGTAGAAGGGGGGCATCGTCATCAGCCCGACGCAGCGGCAGTGGCCGCAGCCCGCGAAGCTGTCGAGCAGGGCAGGGAGCTCGCCCTCGGGGACTCCGGACTTGGTCGCCTCGCCGGCGAGGCTCACCTCGACCAGCACGTCCTGGCTGCGGCCGAGCGCGGCCGCGCGGCGGTCGATCTCGCCGACCAGCTCCGGCGCGTCCACGCTGTGGATCAGCACGGTGCGGCCGGCGGCGTACTTCACCTTGTTCCGCTGCAGGGCGCCGATGAAGTGCCAGCGCAGCTCGGGCAGGTCGGCGAGGGCCGCGGCCTTGTCGCGCAGGTCCTGGCCGTAGTTCTCCCCGAGGTCGCGCGCCCCGGCGGCGTAGGCCTCGCGCAGCGCCGCCGGCTCGACGGTCTTGGTCACGCAGACCAGGGTGACCTCGTCCTCCGCGCGGCCGGCGGCGCGGCAGGCTTCCCCGAGGCGGGCGCGCACCGCGGCCAGGCGCTCGGCGATGCTCATGGCTCTCCGCCCGTCCCGCCCACGGCGCCGCGGATCCCGATCCACGCCAGCGCCTCCACCACCTCGGCGAGCGGGAGCCCGACCACGTTGGTGTAGGAGCCGCAGATCGACGAGACCAGGCAGGCCGCGTGGCCCTGGATCGCGTACGCGCCGGCCTTGTCCCGCCACTCGCCGCTCGCCAGGTACCGCGCCAGGTCCTCCTCCTCCAGCGCGCGGAAGCGGACCTCGGTGAAGATCGCGTCCGTCAGCTCGGCGCCCCCAGCGTCGATCAGGCAGGTGCCGGTGATCACCTGGTGGGGCCGGCCCGAGAGGCGCTCGAGCATGGAGCGGGCCTCGGCCTGGTCCCGCGGCTTGCCCAGGAGCTCGCCGTCGACGACGACGGTGGTGTCCGCCGCGAGCACCGGGCGCGCGTCGCCGCGGGCGCGGGCGCGGGTGGCCACCTCGCGGGCCTTCTCGGTGGCCACGCGGCGCGCGTAGGCAGCGGCGTCCTCGCCGGGGTGCGGGGACTCGTCGGCCTGGCTCGGCTCGACGCTGAAGGAGAGGCCAGCGCTGGCGAGGAGCTCGCGGCGGCGCGGGGAGGCGGAGGCGAGGATGAAGCGCTCGTCGTGCATCGAGGAGGAATCTAGCGAGTCACGGTCGCGATGGCAACGCTCGGTGGCGCCTCTGCGTCCGGCCCGCCGGACGCGCCGGACCGAGGACCGGACGGCGAGGTCGGCGCGGGTCGAAGAAACCTCGAGCCGGCGCGGAGCGAGCGTGGTGGTCCGCGCCTTGCTCCGCGAGCGGGCGGAGGTGACCCGATGGCCGATCGTGTTCTCGCCCTGCTCGCCCTGGTGCTGCTTTGCCGCTCGCCGCTCCTGCACGGATGGCTCCCCTTGCTCCTCTCGGTGCTGATGGGGAGCGGCTGCGGCCTGCCCTCGAAGGCCGCGCTCGACCTCACGCCGCCCCGCGTCCTCGGCAGCAGCCTGCGCACCGGGCGCGACCTGATCCCTACCGACGCGATCCGCATCGAGCTCAGCGAGCCGCTCGATCCGCGGAGCGTCCTGCCCGACGCCGTACGCCTCTTCCCCTACGAGCTCCTCGGCCCCTGCCGCGTCGACCTGGCCTGCGCCGAGGGGCGCTGCCACCGCGGGCGCTGCCAGCGAGACCCGCTCACGCCGGCGCTGACAGCGGACCTGGCGCACCCGCCGCTCTCGCCGGAGCGGCTCGCGCTGGTCGCCCCCACCAGCCTGCGGCTCGAGGAGAGCGGCCGGCAGCTCACCCTCGAGCCGCTGGACCCGCTGCCGCCCGACCGCCTGCACGTGCTGGTGGTCTCATCCTCGCTGCAGGACGTCGCGGCGAACCCGATCGAGGTCGAGCCAGCGAGCGGCCTCGCGCTGAGGCAGGACTTCACGACCGGCCCCGCCGAGGATGGGCGCGCGGTGCTCCACCTCCTCTCGCCGCCGGACGGCGCGGTCGAGGTGCCGCCGAACCTGCGCGCCGCGGTGGTGGTCTTCTCGCGGCTCCTCCTCGGCGTGCAAGCGGGGAGCCTCTGGCTGCAGCAGGAGGACGGGACGCGGCTGCCGAGCGAGGTGCAGGCGGGCACGCCGCGCTGCCAGGCGCAGCTGCCCGGCACCTGCTACGAGGTGCGGCCCCTCGTCCCGCTGCCGCCGCTCGAGCGGATCGAGGTGCACGCCTCCGACGAGCTCCGCGACGTGCGCGGCCGGCCGCCGCTCCAGGGGGTGCCGCGCGCCTTCGCCACCGCCGCCGCGCCCGACTGTACGCCGCCGCGGGTGATCGCCACGCAGGTGCGGGTCTCCGATCGCTGCGCGGTGGTGCGGCTCCTCGCGGACGAGCCGGTCAACGTGCGGCTGCAGCCGGGCTGGGGCCTGCTCGACGCCTGGAGCCTCGGCGTCCTCGAGCACGAGCTGGCGCTGCCGGCGCCGCCGGTCTCGCCAGGGGTGCTGCGGGTCAGCCTGGAGGACCTCGCGGGCAACCAGGCGGAGCTCCCGCCGCGAACGCTGGAGCCGGGGGACCGATCGCCGCGGGTCGCCATCAGCGAGGTGCTCGCCAACCCCGCGGGCCTGGAGCCGGCGCAGGAGTACGTGGAGCTGATCAACCTCTCGGGCGCGCCCGTGCAGCTCGCCGGCTGGAGCCTCGACGACAACGACGACGGCATCGGGCGCGAGGCGCTGCCGGACGCTGTCCTCGGCCCCGGGCAGCTCGCCGTCGTCGTCGGCGTGAAGTACAGCGCCAGCTCCGCCGCCGATCCGCCGCCCGCGCCCGACGCGCTGCTGGTCCGCCTCGCGGGCACGCTGGGCGAGGCGGGGCTCGCCAACAGCGGCGAGCTGCTCACGCTCCGCGATCCGGAGGGCCGGCTGGTCTCCTCGTGGAACGGGCGCCTGCCGGCGGGCAAGGCGAGCAACGGACGCAGCGTCGAGCGCGTGCGCCCGGACGCCTGCGACGTGGGCGCGAGGTGGCGGCTGGAGCCGCACGGGAGCTCGACCCCGGGGGCGCAGGCGCGGTGAGCGCAGGGACGGCAGTGGTTGCAGGTGCAGCGACCCGAGTTGCCCCATGGGCACGACGAGCTGGTGGCGCACCACCGCGTTTGCCCCCGCGGGCGAAGGCGCGCAGCGCCGGGGGAGGCGACTTCCCCCTTTTGATCGCGTAGCCTCCGCAGGACGCGAGCAGGGCGACTTCGCCCTGGATCGCGGAGCGTCCGCACTGCGATCAGGACGAATTGCCCCTCCCCCGGCGCTGCGCGCCTTCGCCCACCCCCTCCACCTACGGAGCAAATTCCCATCGGACCGGAGCTTCTCCGGGCTGCGGCTCGTCCGCGCCGGGACGGCAGGCGCGGCCGCGAACCAGCGGCCGGCGCCATGAATCGGCGACGCGCCCGCCGCGCGGCGGGCGGGCTCCTCGGCGGCTGGCAGAGCCGGCCTCTGGCACGAACGCTGCTAACTCCCGCGAGCAGGAGGTTCTCGTGCGGCGTTATTTGACCATCATCGCGCTGCTCTCGGCGACGACCGCGAGCAGCTGTGCCTATGTCCTCAGCCCCCATCAGCGCGGCAACCGGAGCGGTCCGATCGACGCGCCCGCGCTCGTCGGCGACCTGCTGCTGCTCATCCCCGGGATCGTCCCTGGGGTGATCGCGCTGACGGTGGACATCACGTCGGGCGCCATCCGGAAGTCCGACTACACCGTCCGGGTGGGGCCCGCCGCCGCGGACCGGAGCATCGAGCGACCGGGGCTCGAGGAGCGGCCGGCGGTCGAGAGGCCCGAGCGGCGGCGCGCCTCCGCTCGCGAGCCGGCCCGCGTCGCGGGGCGCGCGTCAGCCCGGGGCGCCCCCGTCGCTCCGGACCCCGTCGCGGGGAGGTGAGGGAGGTGACAGCACCGACGCCCTCGGACAGCGCTTGACCGCCGGCGCGCCAGCCAACAATCCGTGCCGGGCTGGTCCTGGGAATCCGGTGTCGCAGCTCCGCGAGAAGATCCCGGACCCGCTTCGCCTGGGGCGAGAGCTTCGACGCTGAGCGCTACGATCGGCGTATCGGGTTCGCTAGAAGAGGTCGCCGGTGGGCATGAAGCCGCCGTCGCTCGGCAGCGAGCTGCCGTCGCTGGTGGGCAGGGTGCCCCCGCCGCAACCGCTCGCGCTCTGGTCGCCCTTCTTGCAGGTCAACGTCACGCCCGTCCCGGCGACGTTGCACTTGCCGGTGCAGGTGATGTTGCACGCCCCCGCGGCGCAGGAGATCGCCGAGCCCTCCCCTGCCTCGACCGTGCAGCTCTTCCCCGAGCAGGAGACCTGGCAGTTGGCCCCGCAGCTCCCCGAGCAGGTCGATCCAGCGGCACAGGAGAAGTTGCAGCCGGGGGTCGAGGGATCGCAGGCGGCGAAGGTGCAGGACTTGTCGGCGGGGCAAGAGCAGCTCTTGCCGGAGCAGTACTCCTCCCCGCTGCACCCCTGAAGCGCGAGACCGAGGAGCAGCACGAGAGCAAGGGTCGAGAGCGAACGGGGCTTCATCGGTACCTCCATCGGGTTAATTGATGAAGGCTGAGATTGCAGCCGCCGTGCCGGATCTGGGGGGTCGCGAACGGAGGGGTTGCAGCCGGCGGCAGCACCGGTCTGGGAAGAACCTCCC
>JAKLHH010000680.1 GCA_022710245.1 Myxococcota bacterium | reverse complement strand
CGACCCGCCGCTCGGCGAGGTCGCCGGCCGCCGCGTCCTCACGCTGCGCCGGCTGGGCAAGCGGATCGTCCTCGCGCTCGAGGGAGAGCTCTTCCTGGTCGTGCACCTGATGATCGCCGGGCGCCTGCACTGGAAGGCACCGGCGGCGCCGCTCGGCCGGCGAGGTGGGCTGGCCGCGCTCGACTTCGCGGGGGGCACGCTGCTGCTCACCGAGGCCGGCACGAAGCGCCGGGCCTCGCTCCACCTGGTCCGCGGCGAGGCGGCCCTCGCAGGGCTCGACCGCGGCGGGCTCGAGGTCCTCGAGGCGGAGCTCTCGCGCTTCCGCGAGGCGCTGCTCTCGGAGAGCCACACGCTCAAGCGAGCGCTCACCGACCCGCGCCTCTTCTCCGGCATCGGCGGCGCGTACTCCGACGAGATCCTGCACCGCGCGCGGCTCTCGCCGGTGAAGCTGACCCGCTCCCTCGAGGACGACGAGATCGCGCGGCTCCACGCCGCCTGCCGCGACGTGCTCCTCGAGTGGACGGAGCGGCTGCGGAAGGAGGTCGGCGAGGGCTTCCCGGAGAAGGTCACCGCCTTCCGCGAGGAGATGGCCGTGCACGGCCGCTTCGGCAAGCCCTGCCCGGTCTGCGGCGCGCCGGTGCAGCGCATCCGCTACGCAGAGAACGAGACCAACTACTGTGCCCGCTGCCAGACCGGAGGCCGGCTCCTCGCGGACCGCTCGCTCTCGCGCCTGCTCCGCTCCGATTGGCCGCGGAGCCTGGAGGAGCTCGAGGAGCTCAAGGCGTCGCGCTAGCGCCCGTCGGCCGACCTAGCCGGCGGCACGCCACTCCTTGCCGATCGTCATGCGGATCGGTCGAGAGCTGTGCTTCTCGGTCCCCATCTCCTTCAGGATCGAGTAGTCATCCACGGGTTCGAACTTCAGGACACAGATCCTGAGCAGTCGCTCGGAGGTCGCGCTCATGGACTTGGAGTTGTTCTCCCAGCGTGACACAGTCTCGGGTGTCACGCCGAAGTAGTGCGCGAAGTCAGCGCCGGACCACCCCAGGTACTTTCTCAGGAAACGGATCTCTTCGGCAGCGAGCCTTTGGCTCTGCTGAGCCAGCCGGAGCGCAATGCTGCGGTGAAGCTCGGTCACCTTCGGGACCACGACGGAACGATTGCCGCACTTCTCGCACGATCGGACGGTGACGCCGATGAGGACGACATTCGCTAGACCACACTCGCGGTACTGATGCGTAGCGTTGGTCTCGACCTTCATCGAGGCCCCGCACTTGGTGCAGGTCTCACAGTTGGCTTTGGCGGTGCTGTTTGACATGGTCTGCTCGTATCGAATGTTGCGTTGTTTCGATAGCTATCGTCGTTCTCGCCAGCCAGTCACGATGATGATCCTCGCGTCTTCGCCAAAGCAGAACACGACACAGATCCGCGAGGTCCTTGCCTTGTATCGCCACTGGCCCTTCTCCCACTCGCCAGCTTCGAACCAGCCTCCCCGCAGGACATTGACCGCGTCCACGGCGTCGAGATCGTCCTTGGCTAGCTCCTCATATGCGTGACTTGATATCTCGAAGTTCCCGTCGTCCAGAATCTCTCGCACCAGCGCCTTCAGCTTCTGTTGCTCGACCGGCTCCTGCAAAGGCTCCATCGCTCGTGCTCTCTCCCGGTTCCGCTCCACGGAGCATGCAGCACCTCCAGATCTAGCCATGGCACTGCAAGTTGATCTTGGGTCAATATTGACCAAAGGTCAAGGTGCAAGAACCGTCCGGTCCGCGCGCTGTGAGAGGCCATATGGTGCCGGCGCCACGGGTGGCCGAGAAACTCGCCACTGGGGGAGGAGCCCCCTATAATTGCCACGATGGAACGTCTGTGGGCACCCTGGCGCATGAGCTACATCCTCGCCGAGGCGAACCGGCATGAGCCGGGCGCGTGCATCTTCTGCGTCCTGCCTGCCGAGGGAGCCGACCGTCACCGCGAGAACCTGATCCTCTCCTGCGGGGAGCGGGCGCTCGTGATCATGAACCGCTACCCCTACAACAACGCGCACCTGATGGTGGTGCCGCGTCGGCACGTCGCCGACCTCGCCGACCTCGACGAGCTGGAGTACCGCACCGTCGCCGAGCTGCTCCGCCGCACGACCACCGCGCTCCGGCAGGCCGTGAAGCCCCACGGCATGAACGTGGGGATGAACCTCGGCCGCATCGCGGGCGCGGGCATCGAGAGCCACTGCCACTACCACCTGGTGCCGCGCTGGGAGGGCGACACGAACTTCATGCCCGTGGTCGGCGGGGCCAAGGTGATGAGCGAGGGGCTGCTGGAGACCTACGACCGGCTGCTGCCCACCCTCGGCGGGCTGGCGACGCAGCTCGAGGAGGAGCTCCGGTGAGCCGCACCGTCCGCGGGCTCGTCCTCTTCGCGGGCATCGTCTTCCTCCTCGCCGTCGGCGGGGTGCTCAGCTACTTCCTGATCATCAACTCGCAGTGGGTGGTGCTCCGCTTCCCGGGGCTCAGCCTGCGCTGGGACGCCCCCTTCCCGACGCTGGAGGTGGAGACCCCGCTCGCCGTGGTGATGGCGGTCTGCTTTGTCCTCGGGTTCTTCGCCGCCGCGCTCCTCATCGTGGTGCCGACCTGGCTCCGCCGCGGCGTCGAGCGGCGGCGCGAGCGGCGCTTCATCCGCGGGCTCGAGGGCGAGCTGACCGACCTCCGGAACCTGCCGCTCACCACCCCTGCCCCCCTCGAGGACCTCCCCGAGGAGGGCTCGCGCCAGCGTGAGCGCGAGGACACGCAGGAGGACGAGGAGCGTGCGCTCCTCGCGGCCGCGCTGCAGGAGCCTGCCAGGCCCGCAAAGCTCGCGAAGCGTCCGGAGCGTCCGGAGCGCGGCGGATGAACCTCCTCGTGGTGGTCGGCGTGGCGGCGCTGCTGCTGGTCGTGGGCACGCTGCTCGGCCGCTTCTACATCCCCGACCGCCGGCCGCTCCAGCGCGCCGCCGAGGAGGGCCGCGCCTACGTGCGCGGCCTCGCGCTCCACCTCGAGGGCGACGACGAGCGCGCCATCGGCGAGCTGGCCGAGGCGCTCCGGCACAACACCAGGACCCCCGAGGCCTACTTCGCGCTCGGCACCCTCTTCCGCAACCGCGGCGAGCACGAGCGCGCGGTGCGCGTCCACCAGGCGCTCCTGATGCGGCGCGACCTGGACCGCAAGACCCGGCTCCGCGTGCACCACCAGCTCGCGCTCGACTTCCAGGCCGCGGGCTTCCCGCGCCGCGCGGCCAAGGCGCTCGAGTGGGTCGTCACCCAGGACCGCAAGCAGGTCGAGCCCCTCGAGGAGCTAGCCAGGCTCTACGAGGAGACCGCGGAGTGGGATCGCGCCGCGCTCGCCCAGCGCCGCATCGGAAAGCTGACCGGGCGCGACACGGCCCCCCGGCAGGCACACCTCCTCGCCGAGCTCGCCAGCGCCTCCCTCGAGAGCGGCGAGCTCGAGCCGGCGCGCAAGGCCCTGAAGCGGGCGATCGGCGCCTGCCCGCGGTCGGTCCACGCGCTGCATGTCCTCGCGCTCTACCAGCGCCGGCGCGGCAACCTCAGCGCGGCGGCCGCGGCCTGGGAGGCGGCGCTGCGCGAGGCGCCGGACCTCGCCGGCTTCTTCGTCCCCTCGCTGCAGGCCGCGCTCGTCGAGATCCACAAGGAGGAGCGGCTGGACCGCACCCTCGAGGAGCTGCTCGCGCAGCACGCGGGCAACGTCCACCTGCGCCTCGAGCGCGCGCGCCGGACCGCCCTGCACACCCCCGAGCGTGCGCTCACCGAGCTCGGCGTGCTCCTCGAGGAGGCGCCGACGCTGATCCCCGCCTGGCGCGAGAAGGCGCGCCTCGTCCTGCAGGGTGGCGATCCCGACCGCCTGCGCCGCACCTTCGAGGAGCTGACGGCGCTGCTCGCCGGGGCCGACCGCGCCTACCGCTGCTCGAGCTGCGGCAGGACCGCGGTGGAGCTCTTCTGGCGCTGCCCCGCCTGCGGCGCCTGGGACTCGGTGCGGGCCGCCTGGGGGCGCCGGGCCGGAGAGCAGCCCGCCAGCGCGTAGCTCGACGTGGTTCCCGCGTAGCTCGACGTGGTTCCCGCACAGCTCGACGTGGTTCCCGCACAGCTCGACGCGGTTCCCGAGCACGACAACGATCGGCGGCGCGCGCCCCGTGCAATCTCGGGGGCCAGGTTTCAAACCTACAGGCCGGGATTGCTCAGAAGTGCGCAATCTCGAGGGGAGGTCTTCAGACTTCAGGCCGAGATTGCACAGAAGTGAGCAATCTCGCTGGGCAGGTGTGGAACCTGCACCCCGGGATTGCACACCCGCGGTCGCCGTCGCGGTCGCGGGCAGTGCAGACTCAGGCGAGCTGAGACCGGCGAGATCAGCGAGGCGAGATCAGCGAGGCGAGATCAGCGAGGCGAGCTCAGCGCGAGCGAGAGACCCCGCGCCGACGCGCGAGCGCGAGCCCGGCGAGCGCGAGCAGCGGGAGGATCGAGAGCAGCCCGTCGGCGGAGGCGGAGGAGACGCTGCAGCTCATGCTGGCCACCCGGTCCCCGCTGGAGAGCGCGGGCCCGCTGCTCGACGGCGCCGCGGCAGGCGCGCAGACCTCGGTGCCGATGCTGGTGCCCAGGCACTCGGAGTCGATCGGGCACGGGCTCGCGATGCTGCAGCCCTGGGTGCAGAACTTCTGCCCGGTGGACGGATCCGCGGCGCAGAGGCCGCTCTTGCAATGGGTCGGCGCCCCGCACGGGTCGCCGTACTTGCCCGTCCCGGCGGACGGCACCGCCGACGGCGCGTCCGGGCTCGGGTTCGGCGTCGGGTTCGGCGTCGCGGTGCCCAGGACGGTGAGGTTGAGGGTCGCCTCGCCGCGATTGTTCTTCGCGTCGTAGCCGACCACCTTGATCACGTGCGGGCCGGGCTGGGCCTTGAGCGGGAAGTCGAAGGGCGCCGCGTTGCGGGTGCCGCTCAGCTGCCCGTCGATCAGCACCTCGGCGCGGTTGACGCCGACGTCGTCGGTGACGATCGCCTTCACCGTGAAGCTCGTCCCCACGTTGGCCAGCGCGGCAGGCGACGTGATCGCCACCT
>JAKLHH010000068.1 GCA_022710245.1 Myxococcota bacterium | reverse complement strand
CGCTGCTCCGCGGCGACCTGCCGGGCGCGCTGGATCAGGCCGCCAGCCTCTGGCTCGCCGGGCGCGCGGCGGTTCGTCGCGAGGCCACCGACACCTTCTGGGGGCTCGAGGAGCTCGCCGACCTCGAGGAGGCCCGCGGGCTGCGCTCCACCTTCTTCATCCTCCTCGGCCGCCGGGGGCTGCGCGGCGCCCGCTACGCGCTCCGCACGGTGGCGCCCGCGATCCGCGCGCTGCACCGCCGGGGCTTCGAGCTCGGGCTCCACGTGAGCTGGTATGACGCCGGCGACGCGGAGGCGATCGCCCGGCAGCGCGACAGCCTCGAGCAGGCGCTCGGCGCCCCGGTGCGGGGAGTCCGCCTCCACTGGCTGCGCCTCGACCCGCGGCGCACCTTCGAGGTGCTCGAGCGCGCCGGCCTCCCCTGGGACAGCAGCGTCGGCTTCCACGACGTGGTCGGGCTCCGCGCCGGGACCTCGCGCCCGTTCCGGCCGCTCGACCCGGTGACCGGCGAGCCTCGCGCCCTCGTCGAGCTCCCCCTCGAGCTGATGGACGCCGCGCTCCTCGAGCAGCAGCGCCTCGTGCCCGAGGACGCCTGGCGGGAGCTCTCCACGCTCGCGCGGCGGCGCGGCCAGGGGCTGCTCTCGGTCCTCTGGCACACCCACGTCCTGCGCGACCCTGCCTTCCGGGGCTGGGGTGGGCTCTACGTCAGGCTCCTCGACGAGCTCGCGGCGCGAGGCTGCCGGGCGCGGACCGGCAGCGAGCTCTGCGCGGAGCTGGAGGCCGCGGAGGCGCGCGCGGGTCTCACTCCAGCAGCGCCTCCGGCGGCACTCGCGAGATGACGCTCTGGGGCTTGGCGCCCGGCGGTCCGGCGAGCTCCTCGGGGGGGACCCTCAGCAGGCGGAGCCGCATCGCCGGGCCCACCAGCGCGCGCAGGTTGGCGGCCAGCTCGGCGCCGGTCGCCGCCGCGTCCGCGTCGGCGCAGGCGTAGCGCACCTCGAGCTCCTCGAGGGACTCCTGCCGGATCTGGCCGCCGAGGAGGCCGGGCGTGCGGTGCAGGGCGACGTAGATCGCGGTCACCGCGCGGCGGTCGGGCGTGATCACGACGCCGCCGCGGCGGCCGAGCACCCCCACGACGGTGGGGAGCCCGCGCCCGCAGGCGCAGCGGAGCTGCCCCGGCTGCACCAGCGCCAGGTCGCCGGTCCGGTAGCGGAGGAGCGGCATAGCGCGCGCGTGGAGCGAGGTGCCGATCACCTCGGCGAGCCGCGCGCCCGGCGGCGCGTCGACGGGCGGCGCCAGCGTCGTCTCCTCGAGCTGGAGGAGGCCGTAGTCGGAGTGGATGTGGTAGCTGCCGGCCGGACACTGCGAGACCGCCACCGTGCGCTCCAGGTGGCCGTAGCAGTCGAGGACCGGGCAGCCGAAGGTGCGCTCGATCAGCTGCCGCTGCGTGGGGAGGAGCCGCTCGCCCTGCGAGAAGATCGCGCGGAGGCTGAGGCCGTGATCGCGCCTGCCGCAGAGGAGCGCGAGCACGTGGAGGTTCGAGGGGAGCCCCTTGAGGAAGCGCGACCGGTGGCGGCGGAGCAGGTGGAGCTGCTCGTCGAGGTGCCGGCGCGAGAGCTGGAGGCTGTTCAGCAGCAGGCGCCGCGCGAGCGGCTGGTGGTCGGCGAGCGCCTCCGCGCTGCGCCGCCCGCTGGTGAAGTGCTCGACGGAGAGCTCGGCGAAGGGGTCGCCGAGCCGGTAGCCGGCCCAGCCCCAGAGGCGCCAGTAGTAGACGAACTCCTGCACGTTCGCCGGGCGGTCCATCAGCAGGCGGAGGCGCGCGCCGGTGGTGCCGCTGGTCGAGAGCTCCTGCGGCTGGTAGCGCGCGGCGTCCTCGGCGCGGAGCTCGCGAAAGCGCTCCCGCAGCACCTCCTTCTCCAGCAGCGGCAGCGCGCGCAGGTCGCGCGGGGCGCGCAGGTCCGAGGGCGTGAGCCCCAGCCGCCTGAGCAGCGCGCGGTAGTAGGGCACGCGGCGCCAGGCATGCTCGAGCACGGCGCCCAGGCGCTGCGCCTGGTAGCGCTCGAGCTCCTCGGGGCTGCGCCACTGGTTCAGCTGGAAGCGCCGCCTGAGCGCCAGGATCGCCAGCGGGTGCGCGAAGTCGCGGAGGCGAAACTCGAGGCCCACCTCAGCCCCCCCCTCGCCAGGCGCGGAAGGTCCGCAGCGAGAAGCGCCGCGCGCCGAAGCAGCGCAGCGCGTGCGCGGCGTTGGCCTCCTCGACGACGGGCAGGCCGTCGAGCAGGAAGATGGCGCGGCCGGCGACGTGCGCCTCGGTCAGGGTGACCGCGCCCGGGCGAGTGATCACCGCGGCGCAGCGGCCGAGGAGCGGGGCCAGCTGCGGCAGCGGCCCGTGCGCGACGACTCCGGGACCCGACGGGTGCCGCTCGAGACGGCGCAGCGTGAGGAGGAGCTCGCGGTTGTCGCCGCAGGCGACGTGGACCGTCAGCCCGGGGAGGCTGCGCAGCAGGCCGCGCGCGACCCGGGCGAGCGGGCCGAGGCCCCAGCCGCCGCCGGTGACCAGCACCTCGTCCCGCGAGCCCGGGGTGCCGCGCAGGGCGGCGAAGGCGGGGTCGACCGGGAGCGGCAGCTCACGGTAGCGCCCGCGCAGCGCTCCGGGGATGGCGGAGTCCGGCAGCGGGCCGAGCAGGCGCTCGAGCTCGTCGACGAGGACGAAGCGCCAGCCGGGGCTGAGCGCGTAGTCGGTCAGCACGCCCCAGAGGCCGCAGCGCGCCCGCCCGCTCCGTCGCAGCTGGCCGACCCAGAGCGCCGCGCGGTGGTTCGTCGCGATCACGGTCTGCACGCGCAGCCGCGCGAGCGCGTCGGCCAGCGGCGCCAGCCCGCGCGCCGGCCAGAGCTGCGCGGCGGCGCGCTTCAGACCGTACGCGAGCGGCAGCCCGTAGGTGAGCCGCAGCAGCGTCGGCGCCCGCGTGCAGAGCCAGCGGTGGCGGCTGAACTCGCTGCGCACCAGCGCTGGCTCGATCAGCTCCTCGATCGGCTGGTGGCGCGCCTCGAGCCCGGCGCGCTCGAGCCCGCGCTGCAGGATCGCGCCGACGCTGGCGTTGCCGTGCCCGGCATGGCTGCTGAGGACCAGCACGGGCGGCGTGACCTCGGCGAGCGCGTCGCGCAGCGCCCTCATCGGCGCCTCCGGAAGCGCAGGTACTCGTGCAGCGAGAAGCAGCGCGGGCAGGCCGGGAGCAGACCCTCGGCGAGCCCGCGCCGCCACGCGCGCGCCCGCTCGCCGTTCCACAGCGCGAGGAGCCCGCGCTCGCGGACGTCGCCCAGCTTGTGGTCCGGCTGGCTCCCGCAGCAGGCGACGCTGCCGTCGGGCTCGACCTGCGCGAAGAGGTACGGGTTCAGGCAGACGAGCTCGGCGGAGCCCGGGTCGAAGCTCGGCCGCGCCGGCTCGTCGAAGTAGCGGCCCAGCTCGAGGCCGGGGAGCCCGAGCGGCCGGTAGAGGCGCAGGCGGAAGGGCCAGCGGCGCGCCTGGAGCGCGCGCAGCTCGGCCTCCAGCGCCGCAGGGTCGAGCCCGGGGAAGCTCCGCGCGAAGCCGGACCAGGCGCGGCCCGGCGTGCCGAAGCGCCGGCGCAGCTCGGCGTCGTGGGTCGCCGCGAGCTCCGCGCTGGTGTGCACGCAGAGCTGCAGCCCCCAGACGTCGGGGCGGAGCTCGTCGGCGAGATAGCGCGCCATCGCCTGCAGCGAGCGATGGTTCTCCTCGACGACGATGGTCTGCACCTGCACCAGCGGCAGCCCCACCCCGTGCGCGTCGCGGGCTCGCAGGAGCTCGCGGGCGCCCGCCGCCGCGCGCGCCTGGGAGTCCGCGCCCTCCGGCTCCCGCCGGATCGCGGCCTCACCGGGCGCGGGCGCGTCGAGGCTGAGGTAGAGGTAGTCGAGCCCGGCGTCGATCAGCTCGCGGGCGCGGCGCGCGAGCAGCGTGCCGTTGGTGCTCAGGCTGACCGGGAGGTGTCGCGACGAGGCGTGGCGGATCACCTCGCCGAGGTCGGGCTCGAGGAGCGGCTCGCCGCCGGTGAGGTAGAGGTAGGGCCGCCAGGCGGCGAGCTCGTCGATCAGCCGCTTCACGTCGTCGGTGGTCAGCGTGCGCTCGGGGAGCTCGCCCTGGTGCCCCAGCCCCGCCTCGCCCCACTGGCCGCACATGCGGCAGCGGAGGTTGCAGCGATAGCCGAGGCGCAGCGCCACCACCAGCGGCGGCGCGACAGGGCCCGCGGCGGCCTCGCGCGCCTCGGCGCTGTCCCGCGGCCCGTGCCGGCCGAGCTTCAGCCGCAGCATGGTCGGGAGCTTGCGCGGATCACGCAGCGCCAGCCGCGCGAGGCGGAGCGGGTAGGGTGGGGTGAGCATCTCGGGTGCCTGGCTGAACTGTAGCCCGAGCGCGGTCGGCGCGTCGACACCTGCGGTCGAGTCGAGTCGGCAGTGGAGGTGGACGACGGGGGGATGATAACGTGCGGGCGATGGAGTCACGGACGCGATGAGCTCGCCGCGCGAGCTCGTGGTGCTGGGCGCGGGCGTCACCGGCCTGATGGTCGGCTGGCGTCTCGCGCTCGCCGGCCACCGCGTGACCGTGGTCGAGCGGGAGCAGCGGGTCGGCGGGCTCGCGGCGACGCTCCAGCAGGGGCAGTGGAGCTTCGACCTCGGCTCCCACCGGATCCACCCGCAGTTCGACCCCTCCATCCTCGCGCTGATCGAGGAGCTCCTCGGCGCGGACCTCCTGCGACGGCCACGGAAGGGGCTGATCCTCGTCGGCGGGCGCAGCCTCCGCTACCCGCCCTCGGTGCTCGACGTGATGCTCTCCTTCGGCCCGCTCGAGCTCTGGGGCTTCGCCTCCGGCTTCCTCGGGGCGCGCGCTGCCCGGCTGATCGGCCGCAACCCCGGGCAGACCTTCGACGCCTACGCGGCGGGCGAGGTGGGCGAGCAGCTCTACCGGCGCTTCTACGAGCCGTACGCCGCCAAGCTCTGGGGACGGCCGCCGGCGGAGGTCTCGAAGGATCCGGCGATCAGCCGTGTACGCCGCTTCGCGCTGCTCCGGGCGCTCGGCAAGGTGCAGGAGCGCCTGCTCGGGGGCGCCAGCTACCTCTACCCGCGGCGGGGCATCGGGCAGCTGGCCGAGGCGCTCGCCGCGCGCCTGCGCGCCGCGGGCGGGCGCCTGCTCCTCGGCGCCCCGGCGCAGCGGCTCGAGCTCGCGGCGGACGGGAGCGTCGCGGCGCTGGAGGTCGCGGGGGGGGAGCGGCTCGAGGCGGAGGCGCTCGTCGCCACGCTGCCGCTCCGCGAGCTGCACCGGATGGTGGAGGCCGCCGGCCGCCCGGCGCCTGCGCCGCTCGAGCTGGAGTGGCGTGCGCTCCGCGTGGTCGGCATCGTCACCGAGGGCGCGACCCGTCGCGACAGCGAGACCCTCTACTTCCCCGAGAGCAACACCTTCCTCGGGCGGGTCTCCGAGCCCGCCCGCTACAGCCCGGCGCTGAACCGGCGCCCCGGCCTGGTGGCGCTCACCGTCGAGATCCCGTGCTCGCATGACGATCCGGTCTGGCGCATGGCGGACGACGAGCTGGCCGAGGGCTGCCTCGAGGAGCTGCGGCGCCTGCGCCTCCTCGAGGGAGGTCGTGCCTGCGTGGAGCGATGCGGGGCGAGGCTGCGTGACGTCTACCCGATCTACTCCATCGGCTGGCGCGCGCGGCTCGAGGCGGTCCACCGCTGGCTCGACGGCGTGCCTAACCTCTACCTCCTCGGCCGCGGTCCCCTCTTCCTCCAGTGCAACCTCGACCACTGCATGCACATGGCCCTCGAGCTGGCGAGCTTCCTCGAGGAGGGGCGCGCGAAGCCGGACTGGCGCGCCGCCCAGCAGCGCTTCTTCAGCTACAGCGTGAGGGAGTAGCGGCGGGAGGCCACGGCGTGAGGGCCACGGCGTGAGGGCCACCGCGTGAGGTCTACCGCGTGAGGTCTACCGCGCGAGGTCTACCGCGTGAGGGAGTAGAGCCCCCTCGGATCCTCGCGCAGCGGGTGCTCGCGCGGGATGCGGTAGAGCCGGACGGGCCGCCGGTTGCCCAGCCAGCCCGGCGGGAGGTCGAGCACCGGGGCCAGCTCGAGGGAGCGCTCGCCCTCGAGGAGCACGAAGAGCCGGCGGCGGTCGCGCTCGGCGAGGTGCCAGGGTGAGTCGGCGGCGCGGATGGTGCTGCTCGAGGCGAGGAGCGCCGGCAGCAGGGGCAGGAGGTGCACGGCGGTCTCCACGGTGAAGCTCGAGCGCGGGTCGAGCCCGAGGTAGAGGTAGAGACCGCGGCCCCCGCTCTCGTCGGCGCCGGCGCCGAGCGCGGCGGCGACCTCGGCGGCGGCCCGCCGCGCGCGGAACTGGCCGATTCGCGCGGGGGGCCTGATGTAGCACCACTCGATCAGCCAGTCGTGCACCACCCGGTTGCGCACGCGGACCGGCACCGCGGCCACGAAGAGCGTGGGCCCGACGGTGCCCGCGACGAGCAACACGACCACGACGGCGCGGAGCCGCGGGCGCAGCTCGCGGACGCCGAGCACCGCGAGCAGCACCAGCGCGGGGAGCGCGGGGAGCAGGTACCGCGGCTCCCAGGCGACCGTGCTCGAGTAGGCCAGCGCGGCGCCGAGGAGCCAGGCGAGGAGCAGCAGCGCCTCCAGGCGGCGGCGCGCGAGGAGGAGCGGCGCCAGCCCCAGCCCCGTCAGCGTGACCGGCCAGCCCGCGAGCTGCCCGAGGCAGGCGCCGAAGTAGGCGAGCCCCGCGGCGAGCCCGCCGCCGCCCACGTGGGCGCTCCCCTCGCGCAGGATGCCGTGCATGCGGCCGGCCCACCAGGGGCTGGAGACCACCGCCGTCGCGAGCACGCCGAGTCCGAGCCAGAGGAGCAGCCGGCCCCGTGCAGGCCAGCCACCCGCGCGGCGCAGGGCGGCGGCCGCCACGAGGAGCGCGGGCGCGGCGAGGAAGAAGGGCGCCTGCGCGCGGGTGAGGACCGCGAGCCCGCAGGCCGCGCCGAAGGCCAGCACGGCGCGGGGCTCGCCGAGCCGGCCGCGCAGCAGCGCGAGCATGGCCAGCGCCACCGCGAGGGTCGCCGGCAGATCGAGCGAGACCTGCCGCACGCCCCCGGCCACGCCGAAGCTGAAGAGCACCAGGAGCGCCGTCAGCACGCCCGCGCCGCTGCCGCCGAGCGTACGGCCGAGCGCGTAGGCGAGCCAGGCGAGGAGGGGCAGGAGGACCAGCCCGCAGAGGCGCACCGTCTGCGGCTCGTCGCCGGCCAGCGCGGCGAGGCCGCCGTAGAGGAGGTAGGACGCCGGGGGCCAGTTCTCCGGCGAGCGGCGGAGCGTCTGCCAGAGGCCGCCCGCGCCGCCGAGGCGGAGCGCCCGCGCGTAGGTCTGCGCGCCGAGCAGGTGGTTGTCCGAGTCCGTCGGGGGGCAGAGGACGCCGTCCGCGCGCACCCAGACCAGGGTGATCAGCATCAGCGCAAGGCAGGGCAGGCCGACGAGGAGCAGCGCCCTCCTCCGCGGGATGTCGCCCTGCTCGCGTCCTGCGGACGCTCCGCGATGGAGGGCGACCTCGCCCTGCTCGCGTCCTGCGGACGCTCCGCGATGGAGGGCGGCCTCGCCCTGCTCGCGTCCTGCGGACGCTCCGCGATGACGGACAAGTCCCGCGGGCTTTGCCTCAGGGGCCGACATCTCGCGCATCTTAACCCACGCCGCGCCACGGGGGTGGCGAGCCTGGGCGCGCGCGGAGTAGGATCCTCATCGTGTCGAGGCTGCAGCAACTTGCCCTGCTCGCGTCCTGCGGACGATCCGCGATGCAGGGCAAGTTCTTCGGGGGGAGGCGCGATGCGCGCACCGTGCACCTGCACGCGGCGGGCTGCTGCACCAAGCGTCGCCTCGACGCCGCCCGGCTGGCTCGCTACTTCGAGCTGAACGGGTGCCGCCTCGTCGACCGCGCCAGCGAGGCGGACCACGTCCTCGTGGTCACCTGCGGCGTCACCCAGGCCCGCGAGGACGCCTTCTTCGCCACCCTCGACGAGCTCGCCGGCCTCTGTGGCGAGCTGATCGTGGTCGGCTGCCTGCCGGCCACCGCGCCGGCCCGCTTCGCGCGCCGCTTCGGCCCAGGCGACGGCGCGCACGCGGGCCGACCGCTGCGCGTCATCCCGACCGATCGCCTCGACGAGGTGGAGCGCCTCTTCCCCGAGCACCGCGTCCGCCTCGCCGAGGTAGAGGAGCCGGGCGAGCTCCACCCGGCGCCCTTTCACCGCCAGTACCTGCGCGAGCTCGCCCGCCAGTGGGAGCCCTCCCTCGACTTCGCCGAGCGCTGCCTCAACGTCGCCCGCCAGCGCCTGCTCTGGCCGCTGGCCGAGCGACTGCGCCACGGCCCGCCGAGCTACCTGCGCGTCAGCGACGGCTGCGTCGGGCGCTGCGCCTACTGCGCCATCCGCTTCGCCATCGGCCCGCTGCGCAGCCGGCCGCTGGAGGTGTGCGTCGCCGAGTACCGCCGCCGCCTGGCCGAGGGGCACCGGCGCTTCGAGCTGGTCTCCGATGACCTCGGCGCCTACGGCCGCGACCTCGGCAGCAGCCTGCCGGAGCTCCTCGAGGCGCTCTGGGCCGCCGACCCCTCGCCCGCGATCCGCTGGACGCTGCACGACCTCCACCCCTGGTGGGCGGTGCGCCACCTGGCGACGCTCCGCCGGCTCCTCGCGGCGGGCCGCATCGGCGTCCTCGTCTGTCCGGTGCAGTCGGGCAGCGGCCGCATCCTCGAGCTGATGCGCCGCCAGCAGGAGCTCGGCGAGCTGCGCGAGGCCCTGCGCGCGCTCCGCCAGGCGGACCGCCGCTTCACCTTCTGGACCCACATCATGGTGGGCTTCCCGACCGAGACGCTGGCCGACGTGGACGCGACCCTGGCGCTCTGCGCCGAGGTGGGCTTCGACACCACGCTCCTCTGCGTCTACAGCGATCGCGAGGGCACCGAGGCAGCGACGCTGGAGGGCAAGATCTCCGAGGAGGAGAAGCGTCGCCGGGGGCGCCACGTGCGCCGCTTCTGCCGCCGCCACCGCATCGCGGTCTACGACTGAGCTGGCCTGCCGCCGCCGAGCAGCGCCGCCCGCTCCCCGGGGGAGAGCGCGGCGAGCTGCTGCTCGCTGCGGAGGTTGTGGCCGAGGTTGTCGCAGACGCGCTGGCAGCCGATCGGGGCGAAGTAGGGATCGCTCTTGCGCGAGGTGAGCGCGCGCACCCGGAACTCCTGGTAGCCGGGGGAGCGCCAGATCTCCTCGAAGCTCTCCGTCGCCAGGTCACCGAGCGGCAGGCCGGCCGCCTTGCAGCAGGGGATCACCCGCCCCGTCGCCTGCACGCGCGCGTAGGTGTAGCCGACGCGGCAGGGGACGCGGTCGACCACCCCGGCGTCGTGAGCGCCGCCGCCGCCGCGCAGGCGGCGCCAGAAGCTGCCGAACCCCTGCAGGCTGAGGAAGGGCACCCGCACCTCGTGCGTGACCGGGTCGACGCTGCAGCCGGGCAGCGCGAGGCAGGCCGCGCACTCAGCCGTCGGCTGGCCGAAGGCGATCGCGCACTCGCTGCGCATCCGCTCGGTGACGCGCGCGCTGTGCAGGCGTCGCCGGCAGCGGCTGTACCAGCAGCGGATGTCCTCCAGGCGGAACTCGAAGTCGGGGGCGAGCCGGCCGCGGTCCACGAAGCGCGCGTGCTCGCCGTCCTCGGCGCCGGGCAGGCGCCCCTCCGCGAGCTCGGCGGCCGTGAGCTGGAGGTAGTCCCGGCGCTGGCGCAGCAGCAGCAGCCGATCGATCAGCCGCTCGCGCTCGTCCGGGCCCAGCGCGAGCTCGTCGGTGCGGCCGGGGACCACGTCGATGGGCGTCAGCTCGATCAGGTCGGCGCCGACGGCGAGCGCGGTGTCGATCATGGCGTCGAGCTCGTCGTAGTTGAGCCGGGAGATGACGTTGTAGATCTTCACCCGCGGCCGCTCGGCGCCGGTCCGCCGGCGGTAGGCGGTGAGCGCCGCGGCGCTCGCGCAGACGCGGGCAAACTGGTCGGCGCGCGCCGTCGGGTGGGTCGCGGCGTACCCCGCGGCGGTGCCGGCCCAGAGGCTGATGGTGAGCGAGTCCACGCCGAGGTCGACCAGGCGCCGCGCCCGCTCCTCGTCGACCAGCGTGAAGTTGGTGATCAGGCTCAGCTCGAGGTCCTCGCCCTTGATCAGCGCCAGGGCCCGATCGATCTGCGGGTGCATGTAGGGCTCGCCGGCGCCGGAGAGCTGCACGTGGCGGGTCCCCAGGCGGCGCGCGCCCTGCACCAGCGCGGCCAGCTGATCGAGCGGGAGCGAGGCAGGGCGGCGGCGACGCTCGAGCCGATCGTCGCCGAGGAGGAGCGAGTGGATCCAGCACCCCGCGCAGGCCTGGTTGCAGGCCTCGGTGAGATCGATCTCGAGGAGCTCCGGCCCTGCCAGCGGCGGACCGCCGGCGAGCGCGCCAGCGAGCTGGCGCCGGGCGGCGCGGAAGCCTCCGCCCCTCAGCTCGGCGGCGCGGGCGCCCGCGCGCAGGCGGGCGAGGGTGGCGCGGCGCAGCTCCGGGTCGCGAGGCGCCTCGGGGGCGGCGCCACGCACCTCCAGCTCGAGGCCGTCCTCGACGAGGACACGCAGCTCGCGCGCCCAGCTCACCCGGTGCGCGTGGGTGTTCGCGCCGCCGTCGTGCCAGCGCTCCGCGTCGCCGCGGTGCGCGTGGGTGTTCGCGCCGCCGTCGTGCCGCTCCGCGTCGCCCGGGACGACGCCATACCGGGCCGGGTCACGCTCGATCGCCGAGCCCTCGCGCGGCACGAACGGCGCCAGCTCCTGCACCCGGCTGATCAGGTGGCCGTGGCGGAGGAGCCACGCGGCCTGCTCCTCGCGCCCGGCGTCGTCCTCGCCGGGCAGCCCCACCGGCAGCGAGACCAGGCAGGCGATCCCGGCGCCGTGTGCGCGCTCGAGCGCCAGCGCCGCCTCGTCGCTGCTGAAGCCGGCGCCCACGCGCGCGAGGACGCGATCCGAGCCGCTGATCACCTCGAGCTCCAGGGCGACGCAGCCCGCGAGCCGGAGCTCGCGGTAGGTGGCGGCGGGGAGCGCGGGGTCGACCAGCGCGCGGCCCCACCACGCCACCTCGGGACCGTCCCGGCGCAGGCGCGCGGCGAGCTCCGCCAGCGCCGCCGGCTCGCCGTTCAAGGCGAGATCGCAGAAGCGGAAGCGGCGGGCGCCGAGCCGCTCGCGGTGGAGCGCGAGCTCGCGCGCGACCAGCTCGGGCGGCCGCGTCCTGAGCGGCCCCTCGCAGGGCTGCGCCGCGCAGTGGGCGCAGCGGCGAGGGCAGCCGCTGCCGAGGCGCACTGGCACGCCCTCGAGGCGCAGGCGCTCGGGGTCGGCGCCGCGAAAGCTCGGCACCACCTCCTCGGGCCGGGCCCGCGGGGGCTGCGGGCTGAAGCGGCCGTCCCCTGCGTCGAGGCCGCCCGCTGGTGCCTGCCCGCGGAGCGCGCGCGTGAGCGGCGCTCCCGGCGGGCCCGCGACGACGCCGGCCAGGCCGGGGCAGCGCTCGACGGCGCGCGCGCGTGCGCCCGGCATCGAGAACGGCCAGCCGAAGAGGTAGCGCGGCAGCGCGCCGCACCCCAGCGCCGCGTCGAAGGCGCGCTCGAGGGAGTCGGCGCAGGCTCCGAGGGCGACCGCGCGCGGGGCCGTCCGCGAGGCGAGCGCTCGCGCCGTGGCCTGCAGCTCCTGGCGGGGCGGCCAGCAGCCCCTCGCGTCGGGGACCGAGAGGTCCTCGGCGAGCCGCACCGCCAGCCCCTCGCGGCGCAGCTCGTCGGCGGCGACGTGGGCGGCGCGGAGCAGCCCGGCGTCGCGGCTCAGCGGGAGGAGGAGCAGGTCGAGCCCGCGTGCCGATCCGCCGGTCTTCATCAGCGGCTCAGCGCGGGCGAGCCGCGCAGGCAGTAGCGGAGCGGCCAGCGCGCCGCCTCGCCGGCGTAGTCGACGCCGATGCGCGGCGAGCGCGTCACCTGGTGAGGCCGCAGCGGCGAGGGATAGAGCGCGAGCTCCGCCTCGCCCATCAGGTCGAGCCCGGAGAGGCTGCAGTCGAGCCCGAGCCCCTTGCAGAGCTTGCCCGGGCCCGCCAGGAGCCGCGGGTCAGCCTGCGGGTGCGCTGCCGCGCGCAGCAGCACCGCCTCGGGGACGCCCTCCTCTCGCGTCACCAGGTTCGCACAGCAGTGCATGCCGTAGATGAGGAAGACATAGAGATGCCCGCCCGCGGCGTACATCGGGCGCACGCGCTCGGTGCGCCGCCCGCCGAAGGAGTGGGCCGCGGGGTCCTTGACGCCGAGGTAGGCCTCCACCTCGACCAGGCGCGCCCCGTAGAGCGCGCCCTCCACGCGCCTGACCAGCCAGGCGCCGAGCAGCTCGCGCGCCACCCGCCGGGTCGGGCGCAGGAAGAACTCGCGTCCGGCGGGGAGCAGGTCTGCGGGCGGGGCCTCGAGGAGGAGCGCTGGGTGTGGCGTGCCCGGCATCTGCCCGATGCTACCACGCCCCGGCGCGGCCGCGTCAGGCGGCCCGGCGCACGATGGGGAAGCGCAGCGCGAGCACGAGCGCGAGGAGCAGGAGCCCGCCCGCGTTCAGGAGCACGGTGACGGGGGCGCCGAGGTGGGAGGCGAGCCCGCCAGCGAGGAGCGCGCCGAGCGGCGCGAGCCCGAAGAAGACCAGGGTGTAGATGCTCATCACGCGCCCGCGCAGCTCGTCGGGCGTGTGCAGCTGCACCAGCGCGTTCATCATGTTGAGCACCAGCATGAAGCCGAGGCCGCAGCAGGCCAGCGCCGCCGCCGAGAACGACAGCTGGCGGGTGGCGGCGAAGGCCATCATCAGCAGCGGCAGCGCGAAGGTGCCGAGCGTGAGCAGGCTGCCGCGGCGCAGGCGTCCCAGCGACGCGATCAGCAGCGCGCCGATCAGCGAGCCGACGCCCCGCGCCGAGTAGAGGATGCCGTTCGTGCGCGAGCCGCCGCCGAGCACGTCGACCGACCAGGCGGGCATCAGCGTCATCATGGCGAGCCCCAGCATCGCGGTCGCGCCGAGCCCGATCATCAGCAGGCGGATCAGCGGGTGCGAGGCGACGAAGCGCAGCCCCTCGAGCAGCTCCTCGCGGGCGGAGCGACGCGCGGCGCGCGCGGGCGGCGGCGCGAGCCGCATCGAGAGGAGCGCGGCGATCACCGCGACGAAGGAGAGCGCGTTGAAGGAGAAGCACCAGCCGGGCCCGACCTCCGCGTAGACGATCCCCGCCGCGGCCGGGCCGAGGGTGGTGGCCGCGTTGAAGATGGTCGAGTTGAGCGCGATGGCGTTGGTCAGGCTCTCGCGATCCACCATCTCGAGGACGAAGGCCTGGCGGGCCGGCGCGTCGAACGCGTTGGCGGCGCCGAGGCAGAAGGCGAGCGCGAGGAGGTGCCACGGCCGCACCACGCCCGCGAAGCTGAGCACGGTCAGCAACATGGCCTGGATCAGCATCGCCGCCTGGGTGAGCACGAGCAGGCGCCGCCGCCGCACGCGATCGGCCATCACCCCGGCCCAGAGCATGAAGAGCCACGAGGGGAGCCCGCCAGCGAAC
>JAKLHH010000679.1 GCA_022710245.1 Myxococcota bacterium | reverse complement strand
GGGCAGCCGTCTTGACCGTGCTCGCGTCGGCGCCTGCCCAGAACGGGGCCACGGTGTTTCGTCCGCCCTACTTCGGAAAACAGAAGCCGCTGCTGTTGACCACCGGTCTCAGCTGGAGCGCGCTCCCGAGCCTGGCGACGACCGCCTCGATCAACGCCAGCGCGCCGAGCCTGAGCGACGCCTTGAACAAGGTCCGGCGGGTGCAGCTCGCTCACAAGCACGACTGGGTCGGCGACCAGATCCATCCGTCGGAGAACTTCCAGCTCACCGATCCCTATGGACCCGATGTCTCCAACAACAACGCCGAGGCTGCCCTCCGCGCCATGCTGCAGGTGACAGGTGACTCGAGTCAGCAGCGGAAGGACCTGATCGTCGCGCTGGTGCAGTACGGCATCGACGTCTACGGCGTGCTGATCAATGGCGCGGACTGGTACTCCAATGGCGGGCACGACATGGGCATGAGACTGCCCCTCGCGCTCGCGGCCCTGCTGCTGAACGACCCGAACCTCAAGTCTGCGCTGGCGTCGGCGCCTCGACATGTCTTCGCCGAGACGGACATGACCTACCTCAGCCCGCACACCGGCGAGGCCTTGTGGGGGCAGGACACCTGCAACTACGGAGCGGGCGCCGAGCAGACCTACTGGGACGACATCACCGCGCAGGCCGCGCGTACCTGCGTCGATCCCTATGGCTATATCGACGGCGGACCGTCGCCCGGTGGGTGGTATCAGGGGTGCTGCACCTCGCAGGCGATCAAGGGGAGCGCGCTCGTGGTCCGGCTCGTCCCCGGGCTCGAGGCCGTGTGGAGCGACAAGGCGACCCTGGCGTACGCCGATCGCTGGGTCGTTCACGGCGCGCTGACCCAGCCTGATCCCTGCGCGCCTCTGAGCGCGGGCGGTGGACCCGACCCCGCCAAGCCGGGCCAGTGCAAGCTGGATCCCAACCTCACGGCCGGCTCGACCTTCACCTCCTTCTCGTGTCAACCGGGGAAGAAGTGCGGCCGCTTTCCGAGCCTGCACTTCACCGGCGCCGACTCCGGCGCCCATCGCAGCCTGTTCGTCGACGCGATGTGGAGCGCCTTCCGTCCCTGAGCATCCGTCCCTGAGCCATCGATGCAGGCGCCGCTCCGCGCACCCGATCCCATCACGGTCCGCTTCGCTTGAGCCCCTCGCGGGGCAGCACTAAGGTTCGCGCCATCGAGGTGTCCGCCATGCCCACGCGTCCTCCCGTCCCTCTCTCACGCCACCTCGCTCCGCTGACAGCGGTCTCGGCCTTCGCGCTGCTGACGGCCTGCACGAGCTCCAGCCCTGCCTCGAGCCCGGACCTCGCCGTGAACCGTGGCGCGCCGCAGACCGAGGAGCGCTCCCTCCTGCAGGACGGGCCCGCGTCGCCCACGGATCGGGGACAGCCCCCGGACGCGGCGCCTTCGCCGAGGCCCGAAGCCGCACCAGACCTTCCGAACAGCCCGACGGCCTGCGGCCCGGCGAAGCTCGACTGTGGAGGGCGGGCCTGTCTCGCCGGGGTCTGCGAGCCGGAGATCCTCCGGACCGCCGCCTACAGCTACCTCGTCGCCGAGGGCAAGCTCTACAGCAACGCGAACGGCGACGAGAGCAAGTCTCCGCTGCGCGAGGGGCCGCTCGTGGCAGGTGGAGCTGACGTCCCGATCATGCTCACCGACCCCCACCCAACCTTCGTGCAGGCCGGGGTCGCCTACGCCAGCGAGTACCATTCCCTCGTCCTCTACGACCTCACCACCAAGACCCGCACCGATGTCCCGGGCACGGTCCTCGACTACCAGCCCTATGGAGGGCTGGTCTACGCCATCGACTACTACACGAAGACACCACGAGTCTTCGACCCTGCGAAGAAGACCTGGTCAGCCCTCGCGGGAGCACCGACCACGCTCAACTGTTCAGCCATCCAGGTCGACGCCCAGGAGGTGTTCCTCCGCTGCGGTCAGACCGGCGGCAAGGATGTGCTCCGCCGCTTCGCGCGGGACGGCAGCGGCGAGCTGGGGAGCCCGGTGGTGGGAATCCCGTCCAGCTCGACCCTCCAGCTGACTCCCGGGTACGTGGTCGGCGTGACCGTCTCCAGCCTCAACCCGGTCTCCTGCGCCAGCACGACCCTCACCGTGTGGGCGGTGCCGCGGAGCGGCGGCCCGCTGAAGACCCTCACCTCGTTTGTCGGCTTCTTCCACGATGTCCTCGCCGCCGACGGCTTCGTCTACTACTACCACCTCCCCTGCGGGGCTCCCTCGCCGACCCCGCTGAAGAGGATCGATCTGACGAGCGGCGGCGAGATCGAGGTGGCCCGCGACCTCGTCGACCACGCTCGGCTCTACGTGGAGGGCAACCACCTCTACTACGCGCCCCAGTTCGGCGTCGTCGCGCGCGTCCCCAGGTAGAGGAGCCCGCCAGCCCAGCCCCTGTCCCGCGCAGCGGCCGCAGCGGCCCCTTGTCATCCCCCCCGAGCGGCCATTAACCTCACGGCGTGCAGGGCGCCATCCAGATCGACAAGGTCGAGGACTTCGTCCCGCTCGGGGAGGCGCTCTCGGCGCTCGGCGTCGGCGTCACGCTGATCGACCGCGACATGCGCGTGCACTGGGCGAACCAGCTGATCCAGTCGCTCGCCTCCGAGCTCTCCTGCGGCGCCAGCCACTGCTTCTCCAGCCTCTGGAAGAGCACGCAGCGCTGCCCCGACTGCCTGCCGCTCCTCGTCTTCCGCACCGGCGAGCCGCAGGAGGGGGTGCGCGAGCGGGCGCTGCCCGGCGGCGCGCCCGAGGCCTACCGCGTGCGCGCCGTGCCGGTGCTCGACGGCAAGGGCGAGCTGCGCTGGGTGGTGGAGAGCCTGGTGCAGCTCTCGCACCTGATGCCCTCCCTGGCCGGCGGCCGCTCCGCGCTCGCCGCCGACGCTGCCGCGGCGAGCGGCTCCGCCTTCATCGTGATCGACGCCGAGGAACGGATCGTCTCCTGGAACCCTGCGGCGACCGCCACCTTCGGCTACGCGCTCGAGGAGATCCTCGGGCGCCGCCTCGACCAGCTGGTCCCGCCCGACCGCAAGGGCGAGGAGCGCGAGCTCGCCGCCCGCGTCGCCCGCGAGGGCCGCGTCGAGCGGCTGGAGACCGTGCGCCTCGCCCGCGATGGCCGCCGCGTGCCGGTCGCGCTCTCCGCGGTCGCCCTCCACGACGAGGCCGGCGCGCTCGTCGGACGCTCCTGCGTGCTGCAGGACCTCTCCTCGCTGCACCAGCTCCGTGGCCGCATCAAGGCGCAGGAGGAGCTGATCGCGCATATCACCCGCGAGGCGGCGGACGCCATCGTCGGCGTCGACGGCAGCGGCAAGGTGACGAGCTGGAACCGTGGCGCCGAGCAGCTCCTCGGCATCTCCGTCGGCGACATGCTGGGGCGCCCGCTGGCCACCGTCGCCGAGCCGCGGGAGCTGGCGAGCCTCCTCGAGCGCGCCAGCCAGGCGCCGCTCCGGGGCGAGCGGATGACCTGGCGCGACGCTGGCGGGGAGCCGGTGCCGGTCGACATCAGCGCCGCGCCTCTGCGCGGCGGTGGCCTCGCGCTGGTCGCGCGCGACCTCTCGGCGCGCCTCCGCCTCGACCGCGAGATGATCCGCTCGGAGAAGCTGGCGGTGGTCGGCTCCCTCGCGGCCGGGCTCGCCCACGAGATCGGCACGCCGCTCAACGTGATCAGCGCCACCGCCGAGTACCTGATGCTGGACAGCCGCGACGAGCCGGCGCGCCAGCGCCTGCGCGAGATCGTCGACGAGACCGAGCGCATCAGCCGCCTGGTCCGCGAGCTCCTCACCTTCGCCCGCGGCAGCCGCGAGGGCCGGGTGGCGGTGCCGATCCGCGAGGCGGTCGATCGCGTCCTCTCGCTCCTGCGCATCCCGCTCGAGCGCAAGGGCGTCCATGTCGAGACCGAGATCCCGGGCGCGCTCCCCGCGGTCTGCTCGGAGCCGGACGGCCTCCACCAGATCCTGCTGAACCTGCTGATGAACGCCATGCAGGCCGTGCCCGAGGGCGGGCGCGTGGGCCTGCGCGTGCGCGCGGTGCCGGCGGGCGAGGGCGCTGGCCCGGCCGTCTGCCTCGAGGTCCACGACGACGGCCCCGGCGTCCCCGAGCCGCTCCGCGAGCGCATCTTCGATCCGTTCTTCACCACGCGGCCGGACGGCACCGGGCTCGGGCTGGCGGTCTGCGCGCGCGTCGTCGCCAGCCACGGCGGCGACCTGCGCGTCGTCGACGGGCCGCTCGGCGGCGCCTGCTTCGTGGTCCAGCTCCCGGCGGTGGACGCGGAGGAGCCGTGCTGCCAGCCCGAGGGGGCGCGATGAGCACGACCCCCGAACGCCCCGCCGCCGAGACCGGGACCGGCGGTGCGCTCCGCGTCCTCGTCGTCGAGGACGACGGCCGCATGCTGGACATCCTCACCCGCCACCTCGACCGCCTCGGCTACGCCGTGCGCGGCGCCCCCGGCGCGGCGCAGGCGCTGCAGCTCCTCGAGGAGGCGCCCGCCGATGTGGTGCTGAGCGACGTGCGCATGCCCGGGATGGACGGCCGCACGCTGCTGCAGGTCGTGCGCGATCGCTACCCGCAGACCAAGGTCGTGCTGATGACCGCCTTCGGCAGCGTCGACGACGCGGTGGAGGCGATGAAGGCCGGCGCGTACACCTACGTCTGCAAGCCCTTCAAGGTCGAGGAGGTCGCGGCGGTGCTGCGCAACGCCGGCCGCGAGCTCGCGCTCGGGCGCGAGGCCGAGGGGCTCCGGCGCGCGGTGCGCGGGCGCTGGTCCGCCGACGGTCTGATCGGCACCTCGCCGGAGATGCAGGCGGTGCGGCGCGCCATCCGCGACGCGGCGGCGGTGGCCGCGCCGGTGCTGATCACCGGCAAGAGCGGCACCGGCAAGGAGATGGCCGCGCGCGCCATCCACCACGAGGGGCCGCGGGTGGCGGGCCCCTTCATCCCGGTCAACTGCGCCGCCATCCCCGAGTCGCTCTTCGAGAGCACCATGTTCGGCCACCGCCGCGGCGCCTTCACCGGCGCCCACGAGACGCACGAGGGCTTCCTCGAGCAGGCGAGCGGAGGCACCCTCTTCCTCGAC
>JAKLHH010000678.1 GCA_022710245.1 Myxococcota bacterium | reverse complement strand
CGCCCATCATGCCGTGGGCGTGTGATCCTTGTCCAGCCGGGCGCTGGCGTGAACGCGGGCGGGCTGCCTGGGAGGCAGCGCACCCGTGGGACGACCAGGGTGGGTGTCACGCCCCCAGGTGGCGACTCGAGTCCGTCGCGTGGGGCAGCAGGAGGCCAGGCGGCCCAATGATCTCGAGGGGGTCGGGCAGGGGAGTGGATGGCGCGGTGCTTGCTTTGTAGGCGGGGCAGATTCGAACGGAGAACCGCCCCGGAGCCTACCTTGAACACCCGCCTCGGACCATTCCTCATCCTCCTCCTGGTCGCTGTGGTCCTCGGCTGGTCCGGGCCAGCCGAGGGCCGCGCGCCAGACCTCGCGCGGGCGCGCAGCAAGCTCGCCCGGGCGAGAGCGCAGCTCAGACACCTGCGGGCGCACGTCAGCGCGCAGCAGCTCGCGCACAGCGAGGCTGCGGTCGAGACCGCCCGTCATGATCTGCTCGCCGCTCAGCGCCTCGTGCGCGGGGCGCAGGCCAGCCTCACCCGCGTTCGCGCTGTGCACAAGCACACCGTCCTCGCCACCCGGCGCGCGCGCTGACGAGCACAGTCACGGACTGTCAGCGGCGGGCCGATGATGGCCACCATGCCCCGGCCGCCGCCCCTGTCAGGGACCGACGAGCGATCACTGCCGCCCCGGGGCCCGTGCTATCCTCCGCGCCGCGTGGGTGCGAGCCCGGAGGACGCGATGGCCGAAGAGCGTGGATCGAGTGAAGGGCAGGGCAAGGACGTCGGGGACGAGCGCCCCTGGCTCGCCCACTACGCCCCCCACGTCCCCGCGCACGTCGCGCACACGCCGCGCTGCCTGCACGAGCTCCTCCCCGAGGCGGCGCGACGCTGGCCCGAGCGCGCCGCTGTGGTCTTCGCGGTCTCCGCCGCCGGTCGCCTGTGGAGCTCCTCGCTCACCTACGCCGCTCTCCACGAGCAGGTCGAGCGCTGCGCCGCCGGCCTCGAGCGCCTCGGGGTGCGGCGCGGTGACCGCGTGGCGCTCTACCTGCCCAACTGCCCGCAGCTCGTCGTCGCGCTCTGCGCCGTGCAGCGCCTGGGGGGCATCGCGGTGCCCTTCAACCCGCTCTACTCGCCGCGCGAGGCCGAGCACCAGCTGCGCGACTGCGGCGCGCGCGTGGCCATCGTCCTCGACCGCTTCTACTCGCTCATCAAGGGCGTGCAGCCGCGCACCGCGCTCGAGCGCGTCGTCGTGGCCCGGGCCAAGGAGCGCTTCCCGCTGCCGCTCTGGCTCCTCTACACGCTGACCCGCGAGCGCAAGGAGCCGCGCGCGCACCTCGCGGCGGGCGACCTCTGGTTCCCGGCGCTGATCGCGCCGGGGCGCGCGGCGCAGCCCGGGACGCGCGAGGATGACACCGCGGTCCTCCTCTACACCGGCGGCACGACCGGCGTCTCCAAGGGCGTCGAGCTCAGCCACCGCAACCTGATCGTCAACGCCGAGCAGTGCGCCGTCTGGGCCAGGCTCGCGCCCGGCGGCGAGGTCACCCTCGGCGCGCTGCCGCTCTTCCACGCCTTCGGCCTCACCTGCACGCACCACCTCGCGCTCCTGATCGGCGCCACGCAGGTGCTGATCCCGGTCCCCACCGACACCCGCGGGCTGCTCCTCGCCATCGCCGGGCACCGGCCGACCATCTTCCCGGTGGTGCCGACGCTCCTCGTCGCGCTCGCCGACCACCCGGAGGTGGGCGCCTTCGACCTGCGCTCGATCCGCGTCTGCCCCTGCGCCGGCGCGCCGCTCGCGCCCGCGGTGCAGCGGCGCTTCCTCGAGCGCACGGGCGTCCGCGCCGTCGAGGGCTACGGGCTCACCGAGGCGGGGCCGGTGACCCACGGCAACCCGCCGGGTGGTGAGGACCGGGCGGGCACCATCGGCCTGCCTTACCCCGACACGCTGGCGCGCGTGGTGGACCTCGAGCACGGGACTCGCGAGCTGCCCCTCCGCGAGGACGGCTGGAGCGAGCCAGGCGAGCTGGTCGTGCGCGGGCCGCAGGTGATGAAGGGGTACTGGAACCGCCCCGAGGAGACCGCGGCGCAGCTCAGGGGCGGCTGGCTCCACACGGGCGACATCGCGCGGCGGCACCGCGACGGCTACTTCCAGATCGTCGACCGCAAGAAGGACATGATCATTCGCGGCGGCCTCAACATCTATCCGGCGGAGCTCGAGGCGGTCCTGCACGAGCACCCGGCGGTGCAGGAGGCGCTGGTGATCGGCGTCCCCGACGAGACCCGCGGTGAGCTGGTGCACGCCTTCGTGGTGGCGCGCAAGGGCGCGCAGGTCACCGAGGAGCAGCTCCTCGAGCACCTGCGCGCGAACCTGGCGCGCTACAAGGTCCCCGCCGCGATCGAGCTGCGGCCGGACCTGCCGCGCTCGGCGGTGGGCAAGCCGCTGCGGCGCAAGCTCCGCGACGAGCTCGCCGGGCGCCCCTCGCGTGCGTCGCGAGCGGAGGCCGGCGCCGGGGTGGTGGCGCCGCCATGAGCGAGCCCATCACCGCGCTCGTCACCGGGGTCTCCGCGCTGGTCAGCGGCGCCACGGGCTTCCTCGGCAGCCACCTCGCCGCGCACCTCTGCGCGAAGGGCCTCAAGGTCCGCGCGCTCGCGCGCCGCACCAGCGACCTCGCCCGCCTCGAGGGCCTGCCCGTCGAGCTCTGCGAGGGTGACCTCGGGGACGCAGCCTCGCTCGAGCGCGCGGCCCGAGGGCAGCGGCTGGTCTTCCACACCGCGGGCCGCGTCTCCGACTGGGGGCCGCGGAGCGCCTTCCTCGAGGCCAACCGTGAGGGCACGCGGCGAGTGATCGTGGCGTGCCGCGGCGCCGGGGTCGAGCGCCTGGTGCACGTCAGCTCGCTGACCGTCCTCGGGCTCCCGCGCGACGGGCGCAGCATCGACGAGGGGGCGCCGTACGCCGAGGCGCCGCCGGACTTCTACACGCAGAGCAAGATCGCCGCCGAGCGGCTGGTCCGCGAGGCGCACGGAGCCGGCCTCGCCACCACCGTGGTCCGCCCCGGGGTGATCTGGGGACCGGGCGACACCACCATCCTGCCCCGCTTCGTGGCGCTCCTCCGGCGCGGTCGCATGGTCTACGTCGCTGGCGGGAGGAACCGCATCGCGCTCTCGCACGTGCGCAACCTGAGCCACGGCCTGCTGCTCGCGGCCACGACGCCGGCCGCGGCCGGGCAGGTCTACCACGTCACCGACGAGGAGGAGCTCACCGCCCGCGAGGCCCTCGACGCCATCGCGGCCGCGGCGGGCACCCCGCCGCCGCGCCGCTCGCTCCCCTTCGGCCTGGTGCACGGCATCGCCGCGGTCCTCGAGGGCGGCGCGCGGCTCGTCGGCCGGCAGACCCCGCCCTCGCTCACCCGCTACGGCGTGCGGCTCGTCTCCTCGGACTGCGCCTACGTGCACGGGAAGGCGCGCCGCGAGCTCGGCTACCAGCCGCTGGTCGGGTTCCGTCAGGGCCTGGCAGAGCTCGAGCTCGGAGGGGCAGCGTGATGGCGTTCTTGCCGCTCGACGCACGTCGCCAAGGGGCGCTCCAGCTGGTCGCGACGCTGGGCCCGGCCTCGCTCGTGCTCGCGCCAGCGCTCGCAGAGGCCGGGGCGACCTCGTTTCGCCTGAACGCCTCGCACCTGACGCCCCAGGCCGCCGCGGCCGCGGTGGCCTCGGTGCGCGCCGTGCTGCCGGAGGCGCCGATCGTCGTCGATCTGCAGGGGGCGAAGATGCGGCTCGGCCGGTTCTCGCCGCGCGAGATCGCGGCCGGCGAGGTGGTGCGCTTCGCCAGCGAGCCCGCCGCCACCGCGGAGCTGCCGCTCCCTCACCCGGAGCTCTTCGGCGCCGTCGCGCCGGGAGAGACGCTGAGCTGCGACGACGACCGCCTGCGCTTCGAGGTGCGCGCGGTCCAGGCGGGGGCGCTGGAGGCGGTGGCGCTGCGCCAGGGCACGCTGCAGCCGCGCAAGGGCGTCAACCTCGTCGAGCACCCGGTGGTCCTCCCGGACCTCGGGGCGGGCGACCTCGCCGTCCTCTCCGCGCTCGCGGACCAGCCCGGCCTCGCCTTCGCGCTCTCCTTCATCGTGGACGGCAGCGAGGTGGCCTGGCTCCGTCGCCGCCGGCCGGAGGCGTGCGTGATCGGCAAGGTGGAGCGCGCGGAGGCGATCGGCGCTCTCGACGCCATCGCCCGCCGGGTGGACGCGATCTGGATCTGCCGCGGCGACCTCGGGGCGCAGCTGGGACCCGCGGAGCTCGCGCGGCAGGTGGCGCGGCTCCAGCCGGGCAGCCTGGCCCGGCCGCTGCTGATGGCCGGGCAGGTGCTCGAGCACCTCACCGCCCACGCGGAGCCCACCCGCTCCGAGGTCTGCCACCTCCACGATCTCGTGGCCCGCGGCTACGCGGGGATCGTCCTCTCGGACGAGACCGCGATCGGCCACGACCCGGCGGGCGCGGTGGCCACCGCGGCCACCCTGCTCGCCTCGCTGGGTACCGCGGGCTGAGTCCCCGCCCGCTGCGCGCTCCGTGCATCACGGGCGCCGCGGAGCGCGGGGCGGCCCTCAGCGCTCTCCGTCGCGGAGCCCGTAGCGGTTGATGGCGCGGTGGATGAACTTGCGGGTGACCTGGGCGAGCTCGGCGGCGCGGGTCACGTTTCCGCCGGTGACCCGCAGCGCCTCGGTCAGGTAGGCCCTCTCGAAGCGCTCCAGCAGCTGGTCCCGTGCCCGCAGCAGCGGCAGCGAGAGGTCCACCGGCCCCGGCCCGGCGGACGCGGCGGCCACCGGCGCCGGGCCCCGATCGTCGTCGGCGAGCTCGAGGGAGAGGGTGCGGGTGACGGCGTTGCGGAGCTCGCGCACGTTGCCCGGCCAGGCCCGGCCCTGGAAGTCCTCCAGGGCGCGGCGGGAGAGGGCGCGGGGCGGGCCGTCGCCTGAGAGCTCGCTGACGAAGTGCTGCGCGAGGAGCGCGATGTCCTCGGGGCGCTCGCGCAGCGGCGGCAGGATGACGTGGACCACGGCGAGCCGGTAGTAGAGATCCTCGCGGAAGCGGCCCGCGTCCACCTCGGCGGAGAGCGACCGGTTGGTCGCCGCGACGA
>JAKLHH010000677.1 GCA_022710245.1 Myxococcota bacterium | reverse complement strand
CGGGCCTCTGCACCATCGCCTCGCCCCCCGAGGCCATGCGCGCGCTGGAGGCGAAGACGCTGGAGGTGATGCTGGCGCCGCTGCTGCCCGACGGCATGGCCCCGGACGACAGCGACGCGGTCTTCGGTCCGCTGCGCGATCTGCTGGCGGGCAAGTCGGCGGTCGCGCTCGGGCCGGGCATCCCGCGCGGCCCGGGGATGGCCGCGCTGATCCGGCGGCTGGTGCGCGAGTCGACGGTGCCTCTCGTCATCGACGCCGACGGCCTGAACGAGCTCGCCAGCGACCTCTCCTGCCTGCGTCAGGCGTCGGTGCCGGTGCTGCTCACGCCGCACCCGGGCGAGATGTCGACGCTGAGCGGGATCGGCGTCGCCGAGATCCAGGCGGACCGCGTCGGGGTCGCGCGCGCCTTCGCGGAGAAGCACGGCGTGCACGTGGCGCTCAAGGGCTTCCGCACGGTGATCGCCGCGCCCGACGGCAGGGTGCTGATCAACCCGACGGGCAACAGCGGGATGGCGAGCGGCGGGACCGGCGACGTGCTGACCGGGCTGGTGGGCGGCTTCCTCGCCCAGCACCAGGCGCCGCTCGATGCCCTCTGCCTCGGGGTCTACGTGCACGGCGCCGCGGGCGACCGCGCGGCGGCGCGCCTCGGCGAGCGCGGGATGCTCGCCTCGGACCTCTCGGCGGAGATCCCCGCCGTCCTCAAGGAGTGGTCCGCGCCTCGGGGGTAGGGCTGCCGTCGCGCGAGCCTGCCGTCGCGCGAGCCTTTACTCCACCCGCAATTCCCACTATAAGCCTGGAAACCTCGGGGAAGGTGCCATGGCAGCCAGCGTCAGTTTCCAGGGCAAGAACTGGGTCGATGTGGGGTCGGTGACGGAGTCCGAGCTGCGGTACTTCCTGCGGCTCGCGGGGCAGATCAAGCAGGCGATCCGCGACCGCAAGATCGAGCGGTACCGGCTCGCCGAGGCGCGGGACCTCTTCGCGGCGCTGCTCTTCTACGAGCCGTCCACGCGCACGCGCTTCAGCTTCGAGATCGCCGCCATCCGCCTCGGCCTCAAGACGGTGGGCTTCTCGGGCACCGAGGCGACCTCGGTCAAGAAGGGCGAGTCGCTCCTCGACACCGTCGACATGTTCGACGCCTACGACATGGACGCGGTCATCCTGCGCCACCCGCTCGACGGCGCGGCGAAGGCGGTCGCGGAGCACCTGGCAGGCCCGGAGCGCAGGCTCTGCTGCTTCAACGGCGGCGACGGGATGAACGAGCACCCGACGCAGGGGCTGCTCGACGTCTTCACCATCGGCGAGTGCTGCGGCCGCCTGCACGAGCTGGAGATCGGGATCGCCGTCGACGCCAAGTACGGGCGGACCACGCACAGCTTCCCCATCCTGCTCAGCCTCTTCCCGGGGAACCGCTTCCACGTCTTCACCCACCCCGACCTCAGGATGCCGCGCTCGGTGATCCAGCACCTGCAGGACCGGAAGGTGGAGGTGGTCGAGCACTTCGAGAGCGGCGACCAGCTGCGCGCGATGCTGCCGAAGCTCGACTTCCTCTACATGACGCGCCTGCAGCGCGAGCGCTTCGAGGACGACGCCGAGTACTATCGCGCGCGCGACCTCTACCTCTTCACCCTCGACATGATGGAGGGGACCAAGCCGGGCTTCGGGGTCGGGCACCCGCTGCCGGACAACAAGGAGAACCCGGCGATCCACCCGAGCGTGAAGCGTCACCCGAAGTTCTGGCCCAAGCGCCAGGCGGGCAACGGCGTGCCGACGAGGCTGACGGAGATGGCGCTCTCGCTCGGGCTGCTCGGCGCGGACTTCGACGGAGAGCTCTACCGGCCGGCGCCCGAGGACCCGACCTTCCTGCGCGAGCGCCCCGCCCACGACGCCAAGGACCGCGGGGAGACGCTGGACATCCGGCCCATCTCGAGCGGCACGGTGGTCGACCACGTCGAGGGCAACCCCTACGTGATCGAGAAGATCGCCCGGCTGCTCAAGCTCTCGGCGCGACAGAACGCCTACCGCATGGGCGTGGTCGAGGCTCGCAAGCGGCCGGGGACGCGCAAGGGCGTGCTGATGATCGCGGACCGCTTCCTCGAGGAGGACGAGCTCCGGCTGATCTCGACCATCGCGCCGGGCGCCACGGTCAACGACATCCGCGAGGGCCGGGTGGTGAGGAAGCGCGACCTGTCCCTGCCGTCGGTCATCGAGGGGCTGCCGGACATGACCTGCACCAACCACCGCTGCATCACGCGGCGCGAGTACCACGAGCACGTCGCGCCGAGGGCGATCCGCATGGGCAGCGGCAACGCGGTCAAGTGCTACTACTGCAACAACCTGATGGAGAGCCACGAGCTGTTCTGATCTCTACGCCCGGCTCCCTCCTCCTCGCTCCTCGCTCCTCCGTCCTGAAGTTGCCCGGCCTCGCTTTCCCCCTCCATCCCCTCCCGTCGTAGCCCACGACATCCGCCCGGGCCCTCGCCTCGTCCGCTCAGCGAGCCGCAAGCCAGCGCGCACTGCGGTCGCTCGTCCTCGGCGCCTCTCTCGCGCGCAGCCGCCTCTGCACGGCCTCGCCTCGCGGGCATGATGCGCGGTGACACCCAGACGCGTCTTCTCGCGACTCACGTCGACTCCACCTCGCACAAAAAAATGAGCGGCTCGCTGAGGGGGCGAGGCGCGCGGCGAAGCCGCGGCCCGGGCGGCGAAGGTCCCGGCGTTCGCATACGGCTGACGCCAGCGTCGGCGCTGATCCAGCGCTCGGGCCCCTCGGCCTCGGACCTCTCGAGGGGAGGACACCGGGTGCGACGCGACCTCGGGGGCGGATTCGCCGAGCGTTGATCGCTGGGGGTGGAGCAAGCTCTCCTGGGAACTCGCGACGAGCCGAGGGTCCTCGGCCGAGGGACCCTCGCATCGGCGACGGGGCGGACCTTCGGTGTAAAGGCTGGTAGTTCGTTGCGCGTGATTTCGACGAGAGCGCGAAGAGAGGCAGGCGCGAGGCGAAGAGAGAGGCAGGCGCGAGAGAGAAGAGAGCGCGCGAAGAGAGGAGGAGGAGGGAGGAGGGAGGAGCAGCGAGAGGGGTAGCCTAAGCCGCCGCCCGCCGGATCCCCACCTGCCTGGCGTACTCCCCCAGCGCCCCCTCGAGCTGCCTCCTCGCCCGGTAGAGTCGCGACATCACCGTCCCGAGCGGGCAGCCGAGCTCCCTCGAGATCTCGCGGTAGCTCTTCCCCTCGAGGTCCGCGCGGACCACGACCTGCCGGAAGTCCTCTGGCAGCTCGCGCAGCGCCGCTGTGACCTCGTCGCCGAGGAGCCGCTCGAGGAGCGCGCCCTCCGGGTCGCCGGCGGCGCGGCGCCTTGCGGGCGAGAGGATCGGCTCGCCGCGCCCGACCCACTCGCGCTCCTTGTGGGCGCGGCGGTACTCGTTGATGAAGTTGTTGGTGAGGATGCGGAAGAGCCAGGCGCGGCAGTTCGTCCCCTGCTGGAACTGCTGCCAGGCCGCGAGCGCGCGCAGCATGGTCTCCTGGACCAGATCGTCGGCGTCCTTCTCGTTGCGGGCGAAGCGAAGGGCGGTGGCGCGCAGCTCGCCGAGGTGCTCGAGGGCTAGCTTCTCGAACTCAGCTCGCTGGAGGCGGCTCATGGCCGCATGGGAAAGCAACGCATGTGCCATGGAACCTAGCGATGCTAAGGGCTTGGAAGTGCACCGCCGGCCCCGCCGCGAGTTGTGCCGCGAGCGAGCCAACCACGACAATCCGGTCGTGAGCCGGGGAGAACGTGCAGGGTTCGCCTCAAATTCCTGAGGGGGTGGGCGCCTGTTCGAATGTCAACGCTGGTGACAGGGAGTGCGCGCTCGTGATCTCGAGCGCTTGTGCGGCGAGTCACGTGGGCGCAGGTACGCTGAGGACCTGCTGGAAGGGGAGTCGGTCTGCTGCGGAAGTGCGACGGCGCTGGCGGTGTCGAAGGCTCAGGTCCAGAGGCAGAGGCTCAGAGGCCCAGAGGCTCAGAGGCTCAGAGGCTCAGAGGCTCATCAGCCCTCAGGGCGTCTTGCCAGACGCCTTCTTGCTGCCGCACTTCTTCCCGCACAGGAGGTGGTTCGTGATGAAGCTCTGGATCGTCTCGACGACGCTGGCGCGATCGGTCTCCGCCAGCAGCTCGTGGAAGTAGATGGGGCCGGTGGTGAAGTTTGAGGGGAACTGGACGAGGGTGCAGTCCGCGAGCTGGGAGCAGAACGCGCTGTGGCTCGCGGGCGGCACGATGGGGTCGATCGGCGTCGAGAGGACCAGCGTCGGGATCTTGTGCAGGGCGGCGAGAGCCCCGTTCATGGCGTCGATGGCGACGAAGCTCTGCCAGAGCCAGCCGAAGGTGAAGGAGGGCCCGACGAGCGGGTGGCTCATGGTCCACGAGCAGTACGTGTAGTCCGAGGTGGTGCCGATGAAGCCCGGGCCCGGGAAGGTGCAGGCGGCGACCGGGTCGGCGGTGCCCTTGCAGCCGACCGACGCGGGGGAGCTCAGGAAGGTCCAGGCGGCGTAGAGGGCGCTCCAGTCGATGCCGAGGCTGTCACAGCCGGGCAGCCCGGGGCTGGCGAAGCACTGCTGGCAGGCCGGGGTGGCGAGGCAGGTGGCGAGGGCGCCGAGCGTCGGCACGGGGACCTGGGGTGCGGTCGCGCACCGATCCGGGAAGCCGAGGCCGTTCGGCGCGGGCAGGGCATAGGCTCCGGCGAGCTGGCGGAGCTGCTCGGTGGTCACGCCGGCGGGCGGCGACATGCCGAACATCGGCGAGTCGAGGATCAGACCGTCGACGTACTTCGGGTAGGTCTGGGCGAAGCGCGCCGCGATCAGGCCACCCATGCTGTGGGCCATGAGGTAGATGGGCTTCGTGCGGTACTTGAGCGGGGGCAGCCGCTTGATCACCGCCATCACGTTCTCGACGTAGGTATCGAAGCTGTCGATGTGGCCCTTCAGGCCGCCGGAGAGGCCCTGGCCCTGGTGGTCGATGGCGACGAAGGTCACCGGCAGGTCCGCCAGCGTCTGCTTCTTCGAGGTCGCCCAGGGCATCTCGTAGTTGGCGGTGAACAGCGGGTCGTAGTTCTCGAGGAACTCGGAGCGGCCGTT
>JAKLHH010000676.1 GCA_022710245.1 Myxococcota bacterium | reverse complement strand
GGGCGGCCCGCCTCGCGAGATGGCGTCGAGGAAGCGCCTGGCCACCGCCGACGGGCAATGCCGCGACCAGAGCAGCCCGCCCAGCACCCAGCTCTCGGCGAGGGACCAGATCTCGAGCTGCTCGAAGCCCTCCAGCTCGAGGGCGTCGATCTCGTCGGGGCCGTTCACCCGCACGTTGGGCGCGGCGTGGGTCACCGCGACGCCGCAGTGGGTGACGGCGACGACCGGGAAGCTGCGGAAGAGCTTCTGGTAGCGCTCGGCCTTCTCCGGCCCCACGGTGACCTCGAAGTGCTCGGTCTCGTCGGGCCAGAACTTCGGCGTGTGCGGACCGCCGACGTGCGAGTGCTCGTGGTTCCCGATCAGACAGGCGACGCGTGTCGGGTGCTCGGCGAGGAGCTCGAGGTACTCGTCGACCAGCTCCCCCGAGCGATCGACGTAGTGCTCCCCGAGGAAGTCGGGCCACTCCTCCGGGCCGCAGTCCGGGCCGTGGATGAGGTCGCCGGTGAAGAGCAGGAAGGGGTCCTCGCCCGCCCGCAGGCTCTCGCGGAAGACCGCGGCCATGCGCTGGAAGTCGCGCAGGTTGCCGTGCAGATCGGTGCAGACGAGGAGCGTCCCCGCGGACGGGAGCCGGAGCAGTCGAGGGTGGCGCTCACGCTTCACGCGCGGAGTCTGCCATGACCCGGGCCACCGTTGAACCCCCCTTCTGACCTGGCCTGCCCTGCCGGCGTCAGGCCGCGGCCGCCGCCGCCCCGGCCGCCCCCGCGGCCCGCCGCGCCCGCAGGACGTGCTCGCAGATGGCCAGGTCGAGCGGGTCGTCGATGTCCAGCGACTCGTCCTCGCGCATCACCACCGCGCGGGTGTCCGCTCCCAGGCGGCAGCCCCGCTCGATGATCTGCGCGCGCGTCATCGCGTAGACCGCCCCGTTCTCCTGGTAACGGGGCACGATCTCCTGCGTGCGCAGGCGGTGCTCCGGGTCGAAGCCGGGGAGGAAGCGGCCGTCCGCGAGGAGGTCCCCGAGGAAGTAGTAGCGGCGGTCGGCGACCACGCTCGTCACCGCGTCGCACCCCGTGCGCCGCAGCAGCGCGACGGCCTCCTCGATGCGATCGGCGCCGCGGAGCGGGGAGGTCGCCTGCAGCATCACGGCGACCTCGATCCGCTCGCCGCGCCGGGCCTCGACCTCGAGGATGGCGTGGCGCAGGGCGGGCTCGCTCGGGGCCTGGGCGGTGGCGAGCGCCGCGGGGCGCCAGACCACCTCGGCCCCGTGCTGCTCGGCGCAGGCCGCGATCTCGGCGTCGTCCGTGCTCACCACGACCGCGTCCAGCGAGCGGGCGGCCTGCGCGGCCCGCAGGGTGTGGACGAGGAGCGGCGTCCCGTCGAGGGGGGCCAGGTTCTTGCGCGGGATCCGCGTGGAGCCGCCCCGCGCCGGGATGACCGCGAGGGTGCGCAGGGGCCGCCGCATCAGACCGCCGCCTGCCGCACCACCTGCAGCGGGGAGCGGAGCTTGGCCCGCGCCGGCCGCTCGCAGTCGAGGACCAGCTTCTGACCGTCGCCGAGCGCCGCCTCCACCGCGCGCACGTCGCGGACCAGCTTGGAGAGGCCGGGCGGCTCCAGGCTCGCCGCGTGGTCGGTGCCCTTCAGCGTGCGGTCGAGGGTGAAGTGGCGCTCCAGCACCCGCGCCCCGAGCGCCACCGCGGCCGCGTCGATGGCGATGCCGCGGTGGTGGCCGCTGAGCCCCACCGGACGGTGGTAGCGCTCGGCCAGCGTCTGCATCGCGCGCAGGTTCACCGCGTCGCACTCCACCGGGTAGGCCGAGGTGCACTGCAGCAGGTAGAGCTCGCCGCCGCCGCCGAGGACCTCCACGGCCGCGTCGATCTCCTCCAGCGTGGACATCCCGGTGGAGAGGATCACCGGCCGGCGGTAACCGGCGATCTCCTGCAGCAGCGTCAGGTTGGTGACGGCGGCCGAGGGGATCTTGAAGATGGGGCAGCCGAGCTCGAGGAGCAGGCGCGCGCTGGGGAGATCCCAGGGGCTGGCGAAGAAGTCGATGCCGAGCTCGCTCGCGTAGGAGATGAGGTCGGCCCAGTCGGAGCGCGAGAGCTCGAGGGCCTCGCGGTGCTCGCCGTAGGTCTTGCCGAACGAGTGCGGCGACTCGTAGGGCCGACTCCACTCCTCGGGCGTGAGCAGCGCGCGGACGTCGCGCTTCTGCGACTTCACCGCGTCCACGCCACAGAGCTTGGCGGTCCGGATCAGCTCGCGGGCGATGGCGAGGTCGCCCTGGTGGTTCTGCCCGATCTCGGCGATCACGTAGGTGCCGCGGGCGACCGCCTCGGCGATGCTCGAGCGCGAGCTGCTCGTGCGGCGCGCCAGCAGGAGGTCGACCAGCTCCCGCACCGCGCCCTGGCCGCCGGCCGCCTGGGTGACCAGATCGGCGCGGGCGAGCACCCGCGGGTGCGCGTCGGCCACCGCCACCGCGAGGCCGACCTCGGCCATGGCCGGGAGATCGAAGACGTCGTCGCCGATGTAGGCGGTGCGCGCCAGAGAGACGCCAAGCTCGGCGCAGAGCGCGCGGATCGCCGCGCCCTTGTCGGTGGAGGCCACCACGTGCTCGATGCCGAGCTTCCGCGCCCGCGCGGTGAGCGCCGCGGAGTGGTGCCGCGTGAGGACCGCGAGCTTGAGCCCCGCCTCCCGGGCCATCGAGAGCCCGTGCCCGTCACGCAGCGAGAACCGCTTCACCTCCAGCCCCTCCGCGTCGACCAGGACCTGGCCGTCGGTGAGGACGCCGTCGCAATCGAGGACCAGCGCCTCGATCAGCGCGAGGTCCCGCAGGTAGGAACGACCGATCACTGCCATGGCGCATGCCTCCGCTCTCTACAACGCGGGCTCGCGGCGCGGCTTGAGCGGTTGTCGTGATCAGCGACGCTCGAGGCGGCTTGAGCAGCTGTCGTGATCAGCGACGCTCTCGAGGCGGCTGCGATGGCGCCGGGCAGACGCCGGGCAGATCCCCGGGTCGTGCTGACCCATGTCAAACTCACGGGCGGAGCGTCAGCGCTCCGGCTCGCCAGGCGATCGTGACCGCGCGAGCGCCAGAGCTTTGATCCTGCGAGCGTCAAGGCGTTGATCACGAGCGCCCAGAACGTGCACCAAGCGTCAGGCGCTCTGACTGCAGCGCCATTCGTTTGACGCGCTCAGAGGCGCTGGATCCGGAATCTCTGACGATCGGTGCATGGATCTCGTGGCACACAACTTGATCTGGGAGCCGTCATTCCCCGCAATCAGACGATCAGCCCGGAGCGCCCGCCGGGTTGAGACCGGCGTCCGCGCCGGGCCAGCAAGTGCTGTGATAACAGCTGGTTAAGAAATCGTCGCGGAGGGCTAAAACCTGGCGCCGACCCGTCGAAGTTGTCATGGACGGGTCAGATTCGGCGCAGGGGTACGGGCTAGAGCTTGCTCGCAGAGGGACACGAATGACGCTCTGGTGCTGTGGCTCGCAGGTCTTCTTCGACACCATCCAGCAGCAGGTCACCGAGACGGCCCGACTCGACGAGAGCTGCGAGCCGGCACCGAACGACGTCGTCCTCTTCGACCTCGACGAGCACGACCAGCTCGACCGCATCGCGGCCTGGACGGCGCGGAGCTGCGCGGTGATCGTCGCGCTCGAGCCGCAGGGCCTCAAGCGCGGCGTCGAGGCCGTGCGTCGCGGCGCGCGGCAGATGCTGCTGAAGCCCATCGTCGGCGAGGAGCTGCGCGAGTCGATCGCCGCCTGCCACAGCTGCGAGCGCCCGGAGACGGACGTCCGCGCGTGGCGGCAGAAGTACGCGCCGGAGATCATCGGCGAGTCAGCCGCGCTGATGGACGCGCTGGAGATGGCGGCGCGCGCCGCGGACTGCGACTGCCCGGTGCTGATCACCGGCGAGAACGGCACCGGCAAGGAGCTCCTCGCGCGTGCGTTCCACCGCGCAAGCTCGCGAGCCTCCGGCCCCTTCGTCCCCGTCAACTGCCCGGCGATCCCGAAGGAGCTGGTGGAGAGCGAGCTCTTCGGCCACGCCAAGGGCGCGTTCACCGGCGCCACCAACGCGCGTACCGGCCGCTTCATGGCGGCGGACAACGGCACCCTGCTCCTCGACGAGATCGGCGAGATGGAGCTGCGGCTGCAGACCAAGCTCCTGCGCGTCCTGCAGGACTACCAGGTCACCCGAGTGGGCGAGTCGCGCCCCCACCAGGTCAACGTGCGCGTGATCGCCGCGACCAACCGCAACCTCGAGCAGATGGTGATGCAGGGGCGGTTCCGCGAGGACCTGTACTACCGGCTGAACGTGCTCCAGGTGCAGCTCCCGTCGCTCCGCGAGCGCCCCGAGGACGTCCCGCTCCTCGTCGACCACTTCCTGCAGGAGATCAGCCGCCAGCGCCGCCTCCCCGCGCCGACCCTCAGCCCGCGCGTGCGCGAGTGCCTGGCCTCCTACAGCTGGCCGGGCAACATCAGGCAGCTCCGCAACGTGGTCGAGCGGCTGGTCATCCTCCACCGCGGCGAGACGGTGGAGCTGCAGCACCTGCCCCTCTGCATGGTGCAGGGTGTGCGTGGCGCCGAGGCCAGCACCGAGGGGAGCGCGCCCTTCACGGCGCTCCACCTGCCGCCCGACGGCATCGACCTCCGGAACGCGCTGCAGCAGTTCGAGGACAGCATGATCCGCCAGGCCCTGATGCAGACGAACGGGAACAAGAACCAGGCGGCGAAGATCCTGGGCCTGAACCGGACCACGCTGGTGGAGAAGCTGCGCAAGCGGGTGTCGGGGCAAAACTGACCCCGCCTCCTCATCCGCCCCTCCTTCTGCTTATAGATCGCCCCTCGCCACACAGATCGCCCTTCTGCTTATAGATCGCCCCTCGCCACACAGCTCACCCTTCTGCTTATAGATCGCCCCTCGCCGCACAGATCGCCCCTCGCCGCACAGATCGCTCCTCGCCGCACAGATCGCTCCTCGCCGCACAGATCGCCCTCGCCACACAGCTCCGAGCTCCCCTCACCGCCCTGCCCTGCGAAGACCTTCACGACCTGCCCCGACCGCGGTGCCTTTGCACACTGAAGGTTCGCCCAAACCCCGTGAAGCG
>JAKLHH010000675.1 GCA_022710245.1 Myxococcota bacterium | reverse complement strand
AAGGAAGGAGCGCGAGCATGTCTGACTCACGCTACATCGTCGGGATCGACCTCGGCACCACGCACTGCGTCCTCAGCTACGTCGACCTCGAGGAGTCCCAGGACGGGGCGCCGAAGGTCCACGTGCTTCCCGTCGGGCAGACCGTCACCCCGGGCGTCGTCGAGCCGCGGAACAACCTCCCCTCGTTCCTCTACATGGCCGGCGGCCACGAGTTCCCCGGCGGCGCGCTCGACCTGCCCTGGGCCAAGGCGCGCACCTACACCGTCGGCGAGCTCGCGCGCTCGCAGGGCGCCTCGGTGCCCTCGCGCATGGTCTCCTCGGCGAAGTCGTGGCTCTGCCACGCGGGCGTCGATCGCACCGCCCCGATCCTCCCCTGGCAGGCGCCGGCCGAGGTCTCCCACATCTCGCCGCTCGACGCCTCCTCGCGCTACCTCGAGCACCTGCGCGACGCGTGGAACGAGCACATGGCGCGCGAGGATCCCTTCTCCGCGCTGGAGAACCAGGAGGTCTACCTCACGGTGCCGGCGTCCTTCGACGCCATGGCCCGCGAGCTGACCATGACCGCCGCGCAGCGCGCCGGGCTCGGGCGCGTGGTGCTGCTCGAGGAGCCGCAGGCCGCCTTCTACGCCTGGCTCGCCAGCCGCGGCGAGGTGTGGCGCCAGGACCTGCACGTGGGCGACATCGTCCTCGTCTGCGACATCGGCGGCGGCACCAGCGACTTCTCGCTGATCTCGGTCACCGACAAGGGCGGCGAGCTGGCGCTCGAGCGCATCGCGGTCGGCGACCACATCCTCCTCGGCGGCGACAACATGGACCTCTCGCTCGCCTTCGCGGTGGCGCAGAAGCTGAAGGCGCAGGGCCACGAGATGGACCCCTGGCAGACGCGCTCGCTCTGGTACGCCTGCCGCGTGGCGAAGGAGAGCATCCTCTCGGACCCGGAGCTCGACGAGGCGCCGGTCACCGTGCTCGGCCGCGGCTCCAAGGTCGTCGGCGGCACGCTCACCACCGAGCTCACGCGGCTCGACATCCAGAAGGTGCTCCTCTCCGGCTTCTTCCCCTCCTGCACCGCCGAGGAGCGGCCCACCGAGGGGCGCCGCACGGGTCTGCAGGAGATCGGGCTCCCCTACGCGAGCGACCCGGCCATCACCAGGCACCTGGCCAAGTTCCTCGGCTCCCACCTCGGGCACGGCGGCGGCGAGGGCAAGTTCGTGCGGCCCACGGCGATCCTCTTCAACGGCGGCGTGATGAAGTCGGAGGAGCTGCGCGGGCGCATCGCCGAGGTGGTCAACGGCTGGCTCGAGGGCGAGGACGCCGAGGCGATGAAGGAGCTCGCGGCGGGCAGCCTCGACCTCGCGGTGGCGCAGGGCGCCGCCTACTACGGCATGGCCCGGCGCGGGAAGGGCGTCCGCATCCGCGGCGGCGTCGCGCGCTCGTACTACGTGGGCATCGAGAGCGCGATGCCCGCGGTGCCGGGCATGCCGGCGCCGCTCAAGGCGCTCTGCGTGGTGCCCTTCGGCATGGAGGAGGGGACCGAGGCGGAGATCCCGGGCAGGGAGTTCGGCATGGTGGTCGGCCACCCGGTGGAGTTCAGGTTCCTCTCCTCGACCACGCGCAAGGACGACCCGCCCGGCGAGCTCGTCGAGCACTGGCCCGAGGGGGAGATCCAGGAGCTGGTGCCGGTGCAGACCGCGATGACCGACGAGAAGGAGCCCTCGGGCACCACCATCCCGGTCAGCCTGCACACGCACGTCACCGAGGTCGGCACGCTCGATCTGCAGCTCCGCGCTCGGGACGGGCGGAGCTGGAAGCTCGAGTACTATGTGCGGGAGACGTCGTCGTCGGGGGGGTAGCTCGGCTCCGCTCTCGCGCTCGCTCTCGGATCGGCTCTGGAGGCGGCTGACGCCAGCGTCGTGACCAACGTTGCGCAAAGGCGCACCAGCGTCGCGCAACGGCGCTCAAACGTCACGGAGGACGTCGAGGGGAGGTCGAGTCGGGCCCCCGGCTCCGCCGGCGCCTCACGCGCGCCATCAGTCCGCTCAAGTTTTTGCTGGCTCGGACGCTCGATGGCGGGCGCCTGTCCAGGCACGCGGCCGGCACCTCCCCCTTTCGTGGCACCCCGAGCTGCGGGCTGGGCTTGCCAGCGCGCGAAGGTGCGTTGGGGTGGAGCAGACGTCTCATCGCGCTCGGTGGCGTACTGCTGGCGCGCGTGAGGCGGGGGGCCCTCCCGTCGAGAGATCGGAGAGGGCGGTCTTGAGAGCGATTCGCACTTCATCGCGGAGCCTCCGAAGGACGGCGAACTACGACGGCGAGGACGACGGCGAACTATGACGGCGAGGACGACGACGGAGGCGAGGACGAGGACGGAGGCGAGCCCGAGGACGGCGAGCCCGAGGACGGCGAGACGGGCGTGGAGAGGGCGCGGCGGATGACCTCGAGGAGCATCGACGCGCTGTAGGGCTTCTGCACGAAGCCGGCGAGCCCGCTGTCTGCGAAGCGGCGGACCGCGTCCTGCTCGTGGAACCCGCTGGAGAGCACGACGCGCAGATCCGGACGGAGCCGCCGCAGCTCGCGGTAGGTCTCCTCGCCGCCCAGACGGGGCATGGTCAGGTCGAGGAGCACCAGCGAGATCTCCTCGGCGTGCTCGCGGTAGAGCTCGAGCGCCTCGGCGCCGTCGCGGGCGCTGAGGACCCGGAAGCGCGCTCGCGTGAGCACGGTGGTCGCCACCAGGCGCACGGTGTCATCGTCATCCACGACCAGGACGGTGCCCCCCGGCGGCGGCTCGGCGGCGCGGGGCTCGGCCTCGCGCGGCAGCACCACCGACGCTGCCGCGGGGAAGAGCACCTGGAACGAGCTGCCGCGGCCTGGCTCGCTGCTGACGCGGATGGCGCCGCGGTGTCCGCGCACGATGCCGAGCACCGCGGCGAGGCCGAGACCACGCCCGGCGAACTTGGTGGTGAAGAACGGCTCGAAGATCCTCGCCATCACCTCGCGGCTCATGCCGCAGCCGGTGTCGCGGACCTCCAGGCAGAGGTAGTCCCCCGCGGCGAGGTCCTCGTCGAGGTAGCTCTCGGGGCGATAGCTCTCATCGACGCGGACCAGGCTCGTCGTCAGCGTGATGACCCCGCTCGCCTCCCCGATGGCGTCCGACGCGTTGATGATCAGGTTCATCACCACCTGCCGGAGCTGGACCAGGTCCGCCTCGATCGGCGGCAAGCCCGTGGCGAAGCGGTACTGGAGCGCGCACTTCTTCGAGATGGAGAGGGTGAGCAGGTCCGCCATCTCCTGGACCACCGCCGGGAGCTGCACCACCTCGTTGACGAAGCGCCCCTTGCCCGAGTAGGCGAGGAGCTGCTTGGTCAGCTCGGCGGCCCGCAGCGCGGCGGTCTGCAGGAGCTCCACGTGCTCGCGCGCCCGCGAGGCGGAGGGGAGGTCCATCAGCGCCAGGCTCGCGTTGCCCAGGATCCCGGTGAGGAGGTTGTTGAAGTCGTGGGCGATGCCGCCAGCGAGGACGCCGAGGCTCTCGAGCTTCTGTCTGCAGCAGCTTCGTCTCCAGGCGGCGGCGCTCCTCCTCGGCGCGCTGACGCTCGCTGAGATCGTGCAGCATCAGCACCACGCCGCGCACGCCGGGCCGGTCGAGGAGGTTCTGGGCCACCACCTCGCACGCCACCGTGGTGCCGTCTGCTCGCGCCCAGCGGAGCTCGCCCGAGGCCATGCCCTTCACGCGCGCCTGGTCGAGGAGCGCCCTCAGCCGCGGGCGCTCCTCCGCGGCGACGAGCTCGTCGATCGCGCACTCCTCGAGCGCCGCCGCGGTGTGGCCGAGCAGGCGCTCGATCGAGGGGGTCTCGTAGAGGAGCCGCCCCCCCGCGTCGATCACCAGGATCACGTCGGAGAGGTGCTGGACCAGCGTGCGCAGCCGGTCCTCGCTCTCGGCCAGGGCTTGCTCGGCCCGCTGCCGCTCGAGCGCGCCCCCGATGATCTCGCCGACGATCTGGAGCAACGTGATCGCGTCCGGCGACCACTCCTTCTCGGCCGAGACCGCGTCGAAGCCGAGGAACCCCACCATCGCCCCCTGCCGGGACATGGGCACGCAGAGGAGCGAGCGGATGCCCTCGAGCTCGAACTCGGTGCGCTCGCCGCCCGCCTCCGGGGGGAGCGCGGCCACCCGGGGGACGTGGACCACCTCCTGCCGCCGCAGGCGCTGCTGGAACCAGGGGAACTGCTCGGCGAAGCAGATCCCCTGCAGCCGGGCGATGTGCGAGGCGACCCCTGGTGCGCACCACTCGTGGGTGTTGTCCATGGTGCGGCGGTCCTCACGGAGGGGAGCTCGCTGGCCGGGATCAGCGTCCCGTCCTCGCCGAAGCAGGCGAGCCCGGCCACCAGCCCCAGGATCTCCTGCGCGGCAGCGTTGCGGTAGATCACCTGCCCGGCGGCGTCGCGGACCATGATGCCGGCGGGCACCGCCTCGCAGATGCGCCGGGGGAGCGCCTGCTCCGCGGCGAGGAACCGGGCGAGGTCGTCGAGGTCAGGTGCTCTGGTGTCGTCGGACATGGGCGCTGTGGCGGGAGGATAGCTCCGCGGCTCGCTCCGGTCCACGGGCGGCGCGCGGCGCGGCCCACCGGGTCTGATGTGCCGGGCGGTCAGCTCGACTGAGGCGATGACGCCGGACCCGCAGGGAATTCGCCCTTCATCGCGGAGCGTCCGCAGGACGCGAGCAGGGCGAATTCAAGCAGCGGGGGTGGGCTCGGTGGGCTCGGTAGGCTCGGTGGGCTCGGTGGGCTCGGGGCCGGGGTTCTCAGGCGGCCGGCGGTGGGATCGGGAGGGGCCGGGGCACGAGGAGCGGGAGCATGGGGGCGAGCCGCAGCGGCGCCAGCGGCGCTGCCTCGAGCGCAGGTCCTGGCGCCGCGACCAGCACCCCGGCCGGCTGCAGGCGGCCGAGGAGCGCGACCGGATCGAACTCGCGCTGCAGCTGCTCGCTGCGCCGGGCCTGCGCGAGCGTGCGCTGGCGGAGCTCGTCCTGGGTGACGGTGACGGTCTTGTACAGGAGCTGGGCCGCCACTCGCGGTCCGCGGGCGAAGATGCGGTTCCGCGTCGCGTTGAGCCAGATGA
>JAKLHH010000674.1 GCA_022710245.1 Myxococcota bacterium | reverse complement strand
CCCGGCGCGGCGGAGCCAAGTCTCCTGCTCGGGGTAGAGCGCGAAGATGGTCAGGTAGTAACGCGAAAGCAGCCCCGGGTCGTGGACTCGCTGGAAGAGCGGACCGAGCCGGAAGCGTGCCTCGGCGGCGTGCTCGCGCTGGTCCGGGTGCTCGCGCAGGAGCTGCTCGTAGGCGGCGATCGCCTGGTCGGTCCGCTGGCCGATGCGGAGCAGGTCCGCGCGACGAAGCAGCAGGTGCGCCGCCACCTTCGCGCTCGGGCGGGCCGGCAGCGGCACTCGCGAGAGCTGCGCGAGGGCGGCGTCGACGGCGGAGGGCGGGATGGTGTGGCCCTGATACTTTTGCAGCACGCGCAGGCGCTGCAGCTCGAGCGTGGCCTCGTCGATGCGCGCCAGGTGGGCGATCTCGCCGTGGCGCTCGGGCCCCTCGGCCGCCAGGCGCCGGAGGAGGACGCCCGCCTTGGCGAACTCGTACTGATCGCGGAGCCTCACCGCGGCCTGGAAGAGCGCCTGGGACGCCTCCGGACCCCGACCTGCGCCAGCGTAGAGGAGCGCGAGGACCTGGTCGCGCGGGTCGTCCTGGCGGAGCGCCAGCTTGAGCTGCTCGCGCGGCGAGCCGAGCCACGGCACCACGCCCGCGCGCGGGAGCATGCCGATATCGAGGCTGCCGGCGCGGTCGCTGGTGTAGACGATGCCGTCCGCGGTGACCTGCGGGAAGAGCGCGGTGCCGCGGCCGCTGGTGAGCGGCAGCGCGGCCTGCGTGGCCGCCTCGGGGCTGGGCGCGGCGAGGGCCGCGGCGACGTCGACCCGCCAGAGCGTCGCCACCGACTCGGTCGTCAGCGAGCGGCCCGGCTCCCCCACCGTGAAGCGGGAGAAGACGAGCTCCTTGCCGTCGGGTGAGAAGGAGGGGAAGCCAGCGTGGTAGTCGGGGGTCGTGATCAGGCGCAGGCTCCCGTCGCCGAGGCGGAGGAGCGCGATGCGGCCGCGCCCCTCCTCGTCGAAGTGGGTGAAGGCGAGGAGCTTGCCATCGGGCGAGGGCGCCGGGTGCGTGGCGCCCCAGCCGGTGACCGGCTCTCGCGAGCGGCCCGCGAGGTCGATCTTCTCGATGCGGCTCTGGCCCTCAGGGCCGGCGGCGAAGTAGAGGCTCCGGCCGTCGGCCGAGAAGGCGGGATAGGCGTCGGCGGTGCCGCGGTCCGTCAGTACGGAGACCTTGTCGCCGTCGAGCTCGAGGAGGAAGACGTCGCCCTTGACGTCGTTCCGCATGCTGATGAAGGCGATGCGCTTCTCGTCGGGCGACCAGGCCGGCTGGGTGTCGACGGCGATGTGCGCTGTGAGCCGCCGGGGCATGCCCGTGGTCAGGTCCTTCAGCCAGAGGTCGAGGTTCCCCTTCTGGTTGCCGCAGTAGAGGAGGCGCCGCCCGTCACGGCTGAGTCGTCCGTAGAGCTCGTCGCTGGTGAAGGCGGCCAGCCAGACCGGCGCTGCCAGGCCGCGCTTCGGCGCCGTCAGCTGGTACTCGCGCAGGAGCGGCCGCGCGCGGTTCGTGTGCGCGCAGGCCGCGACCAGCGCGAGCAGGGCGAGCGGTGTGAGGTGAAGGGCGCGACGCACGGAGCGCACCTCGCTAGCGTCCGCTCGGCCGCGCGGACTGCTGCACCACGCGCCAGGCGCCGTCCTCGCCCTGCACGCGGTCGCCAGGGCGCGCAGTCTGGGCGTTCAGGCGGTAGAAGACGTGCTGGACCTGCGGCAGGTCCCGCTCCGATAGCTCGGGGCTGAGCGAGATCGCGCGCTGCCAGATCAGGCGCCGGCAGCGGTTCTCCTCGTCGACGAGGCGCTGCACGCGCTTCAGCTCGAGCTCCTCCCTGGGCGGGGCGAGGAGCGCGACCAGGCCCGTCACCGCCTCCCCGACCACCTGCTTGGCCTTCAGCGCCTCCAGGTCGTCGCGCTGGAACTCGCGGAGCATCATCGCCTCCAGTGCCTCGCGATGGTGAGGCGAGACCGCAGCCTCCCGCCGCTCGCCGCGTACCGAGGAGGCGAGGATCAGCTCGTCCTCGAGGCGCTGGAAGGTGCCGAGGATCTGGTTCTCGAGCTGGGTCTTGCGGTCGAGGATCGCTGGCCGCAGCTTGACGCCGCAGGCCGGCGCCAGCGCACAGAGGGCGAGGCCGAGCAGACCGGAGGCCACGCGGCGGCGTGCCACGTGCGCCGCGGCGGAGCTCTCCAGGACGGCGCGCACACAGGATCGGAGTGGGGTGCCCCTCGTCATCTTCGTCCCTCAGTCGTCATCGTGGCCCTTGGGGATCAGCCCGAGCCCGCGCAGCATGGGCAGGAGGTCGAGGCGCCGGATGCGGTTCTCGTAGAGGATCCGCTTGAGCGCCATGCCGACCAGCGCCCAGGCGTCCATCTCGATGTCGATGTTGGCGTTGGCGTTGGCGATCCAGAACGCGACGAGCCTCACCCGGGGGTTGATCCACTTCGTGTACCAGGCCTTAAGGAGCTTGCGGTTGCTCTGCACGCCCAGGTTCGTCTTGTTCGGGTCGAGGTAAGCGAGGAGCGCGTCGAGCATGTCGAGGGAGAGACGCGTGATGTCCACCCGCCCCTCGACGAGCTCCTTCGACCTCCAGTACTTGAGGTCGACCAGCGCCGAGACCTCGGTCTTCTCGGTGCGCTCCTTCGCCTCGCGATCGAGGTGGGCGAGGTTGACGCCGGTCACCTGGGTGCGGAAGCGGAGCCGCACGTCGAAGGGGTCGAGCTTGACCAGCTGCGCCTGCACCTCGCCGGCGATGTCGCCGCCGAAGAGCTTCACATAGAGCCGCGAGAGGTGGAGCGTGCTGTCGGCGATCACCAGGTCGAGCGCGAGGCGGTCGATCGCCGTGCGCCGCTGGATGGTGGAGACGAAGTAGCCCTCGGGGGTGGTCGCCGTGATCCGCTCGTCGATGCTGACGCCGCCGAGGCTGAGCCGCGAGCGGCCGCCGGTGTAGGGCTGCAGCGCGCTGTAGAGGACCGAGCCCGCCTGGCTCTCGAAGATGGAGCGCGCGGGCGGCGGCACGATGACCCGCGGCAGGCGCACCGTCAGCCGCTGCGCGATCGGCACGTCGGCGGTGAGGTCCTTGAGGTGCAGGACGCTCTGCTTGACCAGGAAGCCGCCGCCGCCCGGCTGCGGCTCGGTGGCGAGGCCGCGCTGCCAGAGGTTGAAGCCCTTCGCCTGCAGCCGGCCGTCGAGCTGCACCTGGCTGGCGCCGAGGCGCCGCGCGCGCAGGGTGAGGCCGAGCTTGCCCGAGCTGCGCAGGCCGCCCACGAGGAAGGTCGCCTGTCCGGGGCCGCGCGCGCCGGGGTTGTCGAGGCCCGCGCGCACCGTGAGGTCGAAGGGCGGCAGCGGTCCGAGCCCGGCGGCGAGGAGGCTGCGCACGTCGCCCGTGACGTCGACCACCACGCCGCGCGTGGGGGCCCGGAGCGCGAGGCGGCGCAGCTCGAGGTGCTCGTCGCCGCCGAGGACCGTCTCCAGGTCGAGGCTGCTCGCCTGCAGCGGCCGGTCGAGGGCGCCCTTCACGGTGACCTTGCCGAGGCGGGCGCCGACCTTCGTCGTCACGCGCCCGAGGAGCGCGAGGAGCGCGCGGGGCGTCAGGTCGGGCCCCAGCTTGAGCGGCAGCGCGAGGCGCGGGCCCTGCAGCCCGGTGCGCAGGGTCAGCACGACGCCCTCGAGGTTGGCGCCGGCCTCGGCGTGGCGGAGCGAGCCGAGCCGCGAGGTGACCTCGACGACGGTGGGCTCCGCGCGCGCGGGGTCGTAGCTCACGGTGGTGTCGAGGGCGACCTTGCCCAGCGCGAGCGTGGCGCCGGGGAGCGCGAGGCGCAGGGCGGGGCTGCGCTCCTCGAGCTTCACGGTCGCGCGGCCGAGCGCGAAGGGGCGCCCGGCGATGGCGCGCTCGAGGGGGAGCGCGGCCTCGATCGTGGTGGTCAGCGCGAGCCCGTCGCCGCGGAGCCCGAGGTCGGCCTTGCGCAGCTGGCCGAGGCTGACGCCGGTCCGCGCGCGGATGAGCTGCGGCGTCACCTGCACCTCGAGCGGGAGCTTGAGGTCCTTCACCGCGAGCTGCTGGTCGGGCTTGCGCAGCCCCGCGAGGCGCAGGCCGCCGCCGACGCGGAGGTCGCTCGGCTTGCCGCGCACCGTGAGCTCGCCGCCGAGGCGCTCCACCGCGAGCTGCCGGCGACGATCATCGAGGCTGACGTCCTCGAGGGCGATCCGCGCGTCGAGCTCGAGCGGGAGCCGGAGCGGCGGCGTGTGCGGCGCGGGGAGGCGGCCGCTCACCTTGAGGTGGAGGGAGGCGCGGCCCGAGACGCGCGCCCCGCCGAGCGGCGCCTTGAGCGGCGCCGGCACCAGCGCGAGCGCCCGCGCGAGGTCGAGGGGCTTGACGTCGATCTCCGCGGCGAGGCGGCGCTTGCCCCAGCCCTCGACCTGCGCGGTGAGGTGCGTCTCGAGGACGTCGCCGACGCCGAGCTCGAGGCGCTCGACGATCGCGCGCTGCTGCGAGAGGTCGCCGATCGCCTGCGTGCGCGTGCGCAGCGAGACCGAGACAACGCCGAGCTTCGGGTGCTGGTAGCGGGCCGAGGGGAGGTTCAGCCAGAGGCGGTTCGCGAAGGCGCGCGGCGTCGCCAGCCCCTCGAGGTCGAGCCCCGAGGCGATGCGGAGGTCGAGGCCGCGCAGCTCGGCGCCGAAGCCGCGGAGGTGCCCGACGTAGAGCCGCGAGTGCACCATGATCGGCGGCGTCGGCTTCTCGAGGGGCGGCGGCGTCAGCTCGGCCGCGGGGGAGCTCCCCAGCGCGGGCAGCGCGTCGCAGAGCTCGCGCGGCGAGGTCAGGCGCCGCGCGCCAGGCCCGGGCGAGGTCAGCGCGACGCGGAGGTCCACGTCCTTGACCTCGACGGGCGGGCCGCTGCGGTGGGTGCGGCGGAGCCGGAGCTTCCTCAGCTCGACGAGCCCGCTCGCGCGCGGGAGCTGCTTGTCGGCGAGCGCCGAGAGCGGTCCGGCCAGGGCGAGCTCGCGCACCTCCACCTCGCCGCCGACCTCCATCCCCTTGAGGAACGGCCTCGCGTAGGGCGCCAGGCGATCGAGCGGCAGGTGCAGCCGG
>JAKLHH010000673.1 GCA_022710245.1 Myxococcota bacterium | reverse complement strand
GACGTGGACGTAGGCCCGGAGCGCCAGGTTGCCCCAGTACTGCTTGACGAACTCGAGGGTGATGCCGAGGTGCCAGTCCTTCTTCGAGCACCAGTCCCAGAGGCAGGGCGAGACGACCTCGTACATGCGCACCAGCCGCTGGCCGGCGAGGTCCGCGCTGTACTTGGCCAGGGTCGCGCTGTCGGCGAGGTCGGTGGTCCAGAGGCCGAAGAGCTGGGCATAGACCGGCTTGCCGTCGACCTCCTTGGCCTTGCCGCTCGCGTCCACCTCCTGCACCGGCTTGCCGTCCTTGTCGAGGACCTCGCCGCCCCCGCCGTGCGTGCGGATGTGCAGGACGGCGTCGCCGGCGACCTTCTTGAAGTCCTCGACGGAGGCCCCGCTCGGGACGGGCGCGTAGCCCTTCTTGCCGAGGATCGCGGAGAGCGTGCCGCTCGGGTCCGCCGGGAAGTCCTTGGGGAAGCCGTTCATCAGGCGGGCGGCCTTGCCGCCCGGCAGGCTGTAGCCCTCCCGCTCGTCCGGCTGGCGCAGCGGGCTCGAGGAGGAGCCGACCTCCCCGAGGAGCACGTTGTTGAGGATGATGAACGGCTGCCCGTCGTAGAAGAGGCCGACCACGCCGTCCACCGAGGGGGTGGCGAAGGCCACGTCGGCGAGGGTCCGCGCGTGCTCGGCGAGCTCCTGGTTCTGCGCCGCCCTCTCCTTGCCGCTGGCCGCGAGCTCGTCGGCCCTGGTCTTGATCGAGGTCAGGGCCGCGCTGCGGGCGCCCTCGTCGACCGGACGGTACTGCAGGACGCTTGCTCCGGAACCCGAGCAACCAACGACACCGACCCAGAGGACGAGCGCCGCCATCGAGCCGATCCGCTCACGCACGCGAGCCTCCTTGGGGTGACCTGGAAAGAAACGCGGGGGGCCTTCCTGCTACAGCTTCGTCACTCCAATTTACTCCTTTGTCCGGCACCGCTGCCAGCCCTGCAGGGCCTTCGTTGTTGCCGCTTGACGATTCATCGCACCTCTGAATCTCTTGAGGGGGGTCGACTTGGCTTCCTCTGATCTCCAGGTCGGCGTCGGCGTCGTGGGTGCCCGCCCCGGCGCCATTTTTGGGCACCATCGATGCCGGATTGCCCCAGATCTGCCGATCCCCATTCGCACGACCTTGGATGCACCGTTGAGGCGGGGCGTGGGGCGCCGCGGGAGGGGCCAGAGCCCCGCCCGCGCCGAAGGAGCGGGCTCTGTCGCTGCGGTCCGCACGGCGCTCGCCCGCGAGTGAGCAAGGGCGGGGAGGGGCCCGCGAGCGGGGGTCCCCACGCCCCGCCGGACCTCGAACCGTCAGCCGCCTCAACTGCGGAAAAGTTGGGTCACAGGCTCAGTGAGCGACCCTGGTGGACCACCGGACCTCCCGAGCGTGAACGCGGTCCCGTGCTGCGTCGACTCAGGCGCGCGACCCGAGCGCGACGTCCGCCGCAGCCACCCGCGGCGCCGCAGCGCGGACCTCCGCCGGCACCTCGGCCTCGAAGGCGCGGAAGTTCTCCTCGAAGAGCGCGGCCAGCCGCCGCGCCTGCGCGCGGTACGCGGCCGCGTCGGGCCAGCTCGCCTCGGGGTCGAGGAGCGCGTCCGGCACCCCCGGGCAGCGCACAGGCACGCGCAGCCCGAAGCTCGGGTCGACGCGGTACGCCGCACCGTCGAGCGCTCCGGAGAGCGCCGCGTGGACCAGCGCGCGCGTGTGCGCGATGGAGATGCGGCTACCGACGCCGTAGGGCCCGCCGGTCCAGCCGGTGTTGACCAGCCAGCAGCGCAGGCCCTCGGTGCGGAGCAGCCGCTCGGCGAAGAGCCGCCCGTAGACCGCCGGCCTGAGCGCCATGAACGGCGCGCCGAAGCAGGCGCTGAAGGTCGCCTGCGGCTCGCCGAGCCCGCGCTCGGTGCCGGCGACCTTGGCCGTGTAGCCCGAGAGGAAGTGGTAGCAGGCCTGCGCCGGGTCGAGCGCGGCGACGGGCGGCAGCACGCCGAAGGCGTCGCAGGTGAGCAGGAACACGTGCCGCGGGTGGTCCGCGCAGCCGCTCTGCACCGCGCGCTCGACGGTGGTGATCGAGTAAGCGGCGCGCGTGTTCTCCGTCAGCGAGGCGTCGTCGAGGTCCACCGCGCGGCGCTCCGGGTCGAACCCGACGTTCTCGAGGACGGTGCCGAAGCGGCGCGTGGCCGCGAAGATCTCCGGCTCGGCCGCGGGCGAGAGGTGGATGGTCTTCGCGTAGCAGCCGCCCTCGAAGTTGAAGACGCCGCGCCGCGACCAGCCGTGCTCGTCGTCGCCGACGAGGCGGCGCAGCGGGTCGGTGGAGAGCGTGGTCTTGCCGGTGCCCGAGAGCCCGAAGAAGAGCGCGGTGTCGCCGGCCTCTCCGACGGAGGCGGCGCAGTGCATGGAGAGGACCTCCTCGCGCGGCAGCAGGAAGTTGAGGATGGTGAAGACCGCCTTCTTGATCTCGCCGGCGTAGCTCGTCCCGCCGATGATCACCAGGCGGCGATCAAAAGAGAGGATGATGAAGGCCTCGCTGTTCGTCCCGTCGAGCTCGGGGATGGCGCGGAAGCGGGGCGCGTCGATGATGGTGAAGGCGGCGCGGTGGAGCTCGTGCGGGCCAGGGGCGTGCGCCTGGCGGAACAGGTTGCGCGCGAAGAGGCTGTGCCAGGCGAGCTCGGTGACGACGCGGATGGGGACGCGGTAGGCGGGGTCGGCGCCGGCGTGGCACTCCTGGATGAAGACGTCGCGGCCCTGCAGGTAGGCGGTGAGCCGGCGGTAGAGGGCCTCGAGGCGCTTCGGCGCGAAGGCGCGGTTCTCCTTGCCCCACCAGACCTCGGCCGCGCTCGCGTCCTCGCGCACGATGAACTTGTCGCGGGGGCTGCGGCCCGTGTGCGAGCCGGTGCGGACCACCACCGGGCCGCTCTCCGCGAGCCAGCCCTCGCCGCGGCGGATGATCTCCTCGTAGAGCTGCGCTGTGGTCGGGTTCCAGTAGACGTGGCCTGGGTTGTGGAGCTCCAGGTCAGCGAGGCTGAGCGTGCTTGGCGACATGAGACCTCCTGATCGGGTGGCGACGGTGGGAGAGCAAGCCACGTGCCCGCACAGATCTACCGAAGACCGTGGGCAGAGAGCGCGGAAGTGTGATGCGGGATCCGCAGCTCACATGCGGAGACCGCAGCTCTGCGTCGGGGCGAGCGCCGCCCTGGCCAGGGATCGCCGCGAGATGAGAGGTGGTGCGAGGCGGCATGCGCCTTGCTTTTCTCGCAGCCGAGAGAGCAACCGAACCGCGCAACGAACCTCAGGAGGTCTGCCATGAGAGTCCGATCTGTCACCTGGCTGCTGCCGCTCCTGGCCCTGTGCCTCGGTGGTGATCGCAGCGCGGTGGCCGCGCCGCCACCGCCACCCGAGCCGCTGAGCCCGGCCGTGCAGCAGAAGCTCGCCGAGCTTCGCGTGGCGATGACGCGCAAGGCGGCGCCGCTCCGTGCGCAGCTGGAGGTGAAGCAGGGCGAGCTGCGGCTGCTCTGGATGGCGACCCAGCCCGACCGCAAGGCGATCATGAAGAAGCTCGCCGAGCTCTCGGCCGCGCACGACAAGCTCGTCGAGGCGCAGGTGGACCTGGACCTCGCGGTGCTCAAGCTGCTCACGCCCGCGCAGCGCGCGATGATGGCGCCGCCTCCGGGCCCGCCGCAGCCGCCGCCTCCGGGCGCGGGGCCGTGCGGGCCGGGTGGTGCGCCGGGGATGATGCCGCCCCCGCCGCTCTTCTGAGCCGCGCTCCTGCCCGTCCGTAGTACCATCAGCGGGTGACCGCGCGGCCCCTGCCCCTCCTCTTCCTGCTCGGCCTCCTCGCGGGCGGCTGCCCCGGCGGCGCCGCCTGGTCCCCCGACGCGTGGCGCAGCGAGGCCGCCCCCGGGGCCGATCTGCGGCAGGCCGAGGCCGGCGTCGTCCAGCCGGGCCGGGAGGGCGGCGTCCTCCTCGACGGGAGCGTGCTGCCGCCGATGAAGACCCAGGCCTTCCTGATCGGCTACAACGAGGCCTGGTTCGGCTCCGCCTTCGGCACCGACTACACGACCGCCTTCGACCTCCCCGCCGTGCGCAAGACCCTCGACGGCATCGTCGCCGGCGGCGGCCACCTCGTGCGCCTCTGGGTCTGGCCGGTGCCGCAGGGGATCACGCTCGGCGCGGCGCCGCCGCAGACGCAGTCCGTCTCGACGCAGCTCCTCGGCAACCTCGAGGCGACCCTGGTCGAGGCCCGCGCGCGCGGCCTCTGGGTCTACCTCACGCTCCTCGACGCCAACACCCTCACCAAGATCTACGAGCCCCTCCACACCTGGGGTACGAACCTCCTCACCAACACCGCCGGCGAGCAGGACGCCTTCAACACGAACGCGGTCGCTCCGCTGCTCGCCGTGCTGGGCAAGCACCAGGACGCGATCTTCGGCATCGACGTGCTGAACGAGCTGCAGGCCGCCCGCAAGCATGGGATCTGGGCGGACCCCGTGGCCGGGCCCCGCGGGTTCCTGGCGCGCGAGGTGGCCTTCATCAAGTCGAAGCTCCCCTGGATCAAGGTGACCTCGTCGGCCGGGCTCGCCGAGGACCTGCTGCAGAGCGGCGGGCAGTATGATCTCGCGAACGGCCTCTACTCCGGCCTCGGCCTCGACCTCTACGACCTCCACGCCTACGCCGACTCGGGGGCCTTCGTCGGCGCGACGGCGCTCTGCGCGCGCGCGGCCACGGACGGCGTCCCGGTCTACCTCGGCGAGTTCGGCCAGAGCTCGCACGTGCAGGACGACGTGGTCCAGTACAAGGCGACCGCGTCGTTCCTCAACAACACGCGCGCGCTCTGCTTCAAGGGCGCCTTCGCCTGGCGCTTCGACGCCGCCGAGGCGTGGTGGGCCTACGCGCGGGCCGACGGCAGCCTGCGCCCGGCCGCCGCCATCATGCAGACGTTCGGCGCGCAGCCCTGATCCCGCACGCCCGCGACCGCTGAGTGCGAAATCCGCAGCCCGCCGGCTGCGAGAAACGCACGAAGGGGCCGCGAGCCTCGCCGCTCCCGCGAGCCCGGGCGCGTGAACCCCGCGCAACCGCGCACCTCGACGGACCTGCCCCGACGTCG
>JAKLHH010000672.1 GCA_022710245.1 Myxococcota bacterium | reverse complement strand
GCCTGACTGATCCGCTACCGCGTCACGACCTCCAGCGACGAGACGACGCGCGTCTTGTTGCGCGCCTGATCGCGCGCCAGCACGACCACCGGGTGGCGCCCCGGCGTGGGCGGCGCGGTGAAGCGGCCGAGGTAGGACCCGTCCGGCTGCGGCGCGAGCTCGAGCGCCTCCCCCGAGGGCAGGAGCGCCTGCACGCTCTTCAGGTCCTGGCGGACGCGCGCGGCGAAGCTCGGGTCGCCCACGTCGTCGGCGCGAGGCGGCGGCGACTGGCCGAGGACCGCCGGCTCCACCCGCAGCTCGACCTCCTCGCCGGCGACGGCGGTGACCGGCAGCAGCACGCGCACGCTCGGCGCGGCGCCGTCCACCTGGTAGCGCAGCACGCGCTCGAGCTGCTGGCCCGAGTGGAGCTGGATCAGCACGCGGATCAGATGGACGCCGTCCGGCGTCCCCTCGGGGATGAGGAAGCTCGCCACCCACTTGCCGCTCAGGCGGTCGCGCGCACACGGCTTCACCTCGCCGGTGGGGAAGAGGAGCGTCACCGAGCGCGTGCCGGCCGGGGCGCTGATGGTCACCTCGGGGTCGCCCGGCATCACCTGATCGGCGGAGAGCGCGCCGCGCACGTAGGCCTGCGGCGGCGCCGCGGCGGTGCCGACGCCCTCGGGGCTCTCGTTCGGGACGGTGTGCGTGCCGGCGAGGCCGCCGGGGTTCTTCACCAGCTGGTCGACGGCGACGAAGGAGGTGAACTTGCTCATCAGGTCGTAGCGGAGCGCGAGCGCGGTCATGTTGCGCTCCAGCGCCGGCCGCAGCTCGGCCTCGCTGTCGTGCCGGTCGGCCCACTCGCCGAGCTGGCGCCGCGCCCAGAGGTAGGAGAGCGCCGGGCTGCTCGAGGCGCTCGCCGCCTCGGGGAGCGTGACCGGGAGCTTCTGCTCCCAGGGCTGACCCGCGAGGAGCCCGCGCAGCGTGACCACCGCGCGGCCGCCCTTGCCGAAGCGCGCCGCGACGGTGATCGGCTTGTCGGCGAAGAGATCGGGGAGCCGGGCGGGGGTCAGCTGGCTGACGTCGAGCCCGCCCCAGTCGACGCTGAGGTTCGTCAGCGACGGGCGCGAGACGGTGCGGAAGAAGCGCTGCACCTCGGTGTTCTCCTGCGCGCGCCCGAGGAGGACGAAGGGCTCGCCGCCGCCGATGCGGGCCAGGCCGTCGATCAGGTAGCGGTTGACCGAGGAGCCGACGCCGAAGGCAAAGACGCTGGCGCTGCCCCGGTTGGCGCGCACGTAGGCCATCACCTCGGACTCGTAGCCGATGTAGCCGTCGGTCATGAACAGCACGACGCGCGCGCGCTGCGAGTCGCGCGGCGCCTTCAGCGCCAGCTCGAGCGCGGGGAGGAACTCGGTGCCGCCGCCGGCGGCCATGGTGTCGACGAAGGCGAGCGCCTTCTTCTGGGTCTCGGCGGTGTTGGGGAGCGGCGCGGTGGCGAAGCGCTCGGCGCTGGAGGCGAAGCGGATGATCTGGAAGCGGTCGTCCGGGCGCATGGAGGCGAGGCAGAGCTGCATCGCCGTCTTCACCTGGGTGATCGGGTCGCCGTCCATCGAGCCGGAGTTGTCGACGACGAAGACGTACTCCTTCGGCGCCAGGTCGGCGGCGGCCGGGCCCCGCTTCGGCTGCACCATCAGCAGCAGGTGCCCGCCGCGGTGGTCGCGGCTCGTCAGCACGGTGGCCTGCGGCGCACCGCCAGCGAGGCGGTAGTGGACCACGAAGTCGCGGTTCGGCATGCGGTCGGCGTGGTCGAGCTCGATCTGCGCCGCGTCGGCGCCGCTCCGCCTCACGCTCGCCTTGTGGGTGACGACCTGCAGCCCGGCGAGCGGCACGCCCGCGCGGAGGCCGAGGGTGATGGCGATGTCGCGGCCCGAGCGGGTGCCGGGCTCCATCAGCGGCGGGGTGATGCGCGAGGCGTCCTTCACCCGCTCGCTGTCCTCGGCCCAGCCGGTGCCGCTCTTGCCCTTTCCGGCCGCCTCGCTCACGTAGCGCGGCCCCACCACCATGGGGAAGACGAAGCTGTACTCGCCGTCGCGCGGGAGCAGCTCCTCGACGTACTGGAGCTCCACGTCGATCTTCTCGCCCGGCATGATGTTCGCCACCGACTGGGTGAAGACGTTCGGCCGCTCCTGCTCGAGGATGCTCGCCGTCTTGCCCTCCTCTCGCGCCCGCTTGTACGCGGCGCGCGCCTCGGCGCGCTTCTTGATCACCGCGCGGACGACCCGCTGGCCGAGGCGCATGGTCATCGCGTGCACGGCGGCGTGGTGCGGCAGGGGGAAGGTGTAGACGGCCTCGATCGGCTTCTTGAACGGGTTCGAGAAGTGCTGCGTCACCGTCACCGCCGACATCACCCCGACCACCTCGGCCTTCACCTCGGTGGCGCTGAGCGGCAGGGCGACCGGCTTGCCGTCGTCGGCGCGGGTCTCCATGGCGCCGTAGCTGCCGGCGGAGACCGAGATGCCGGTGTCGGAGCGGTTCGCGGGCGCGCGCGGCATGCCGATCAGCGTCACGCTGACGAGCGCGGCCAGGCCGAGGACCAGGTAGTAGTGCTTCCAGCTCAAGGGGACACCTCCTCTCGTTGCGAGTACTGGTCAGGGACGGACAGAGTCGACAGGTGGTCGAGGCGAGTGACGCCCGCGTCTCCGCCGATCCAGAGGCGATCGGCCGCCGGCTCGTAGGCGAGCGCGGTGACCATCGTCGAGGGCAGGCCCTGGCGCGAGCCGAAGGTGCGGACGCCGCCGCCGCCAGCCGCGAGGGGCGCCGCGAGCGGCTGGCTGGTCGCGGCAGCTCCCCGCCACCGCCCGACGTGCGGGGCGCCGCTCCGAGGGCGCTCCAGCACGGCGAGGCCCGCCGCGTTGGTGCCGAAGAGGATCTGCCGTGGCGTGAGGACGAGCACGCCCGGGCTGGTCATCAGGCCGCTGGCGAGCACCTCGCTCCCGGCCGGGGTGAGGCGCAGCAGGCCCGAGCGCAGCGTGAGGACGACCACCTCGTCGCCGAGCGCGCGCACGTCGTTGATCCAGTTGTCGGGGAGGACGCCGCCGAGGTCGGTGAGCGCGCTCGCCCCCGCGCGGGTCAGCCGGCCGAGCCCGTCGTCGCTGCCCAGCCACAGCCCGGCCCCGGACCAGGCGAGCCCGTAGAGGGTGGGGCCGACGAGCCCCGCGTCGGCCTCGCGCCCGCGCGCGCCGAGGTGCTGCATGGCGAAGGTGCCCTTCATCGCGGAGCCCCTGAACTGCGAGGTGTCGATGGCGACCAGGCCCGGGTGCACGCCGACCCAGACGGTGGGGTCGCGGTCGCCGCGCGTGCGGAGCGTGCTCACGTGACGCGCCAGCCAGCCGCGCTCGTCGCGGACGCGCACCACGCGCCCGCCCTCGAGGAGCCCGAGCCCGCCGGCGGTGCCGACCCAGAGGCGGCCGGCCGCGTCGAGCGCCAGCGCGGTCAGGCGGCGGTCGAAGACCGGCACCTCGCTCCAGGCGCCCGCCGCCAGGCGGCCGAGCCCCGAGTCGAAGCCGCCGGCCCAGACCGTCGCGCTGCCGGCGCTGCTCTGGCCGACGGCGAGCGCGGTGATGGGGCCCGCGGGTGGTCCGTCGAGGGGCACCCGCGTCGGCCGTCCGCCGCGCAGCACGAAGAGGCCGCTCGCGGCGCCGACGAGGAGGCCGCCGTCCGGCGCGCGGTGGAGCAGCGAGACGCGGCCGGCGAGCCCGAGGGGCCGCACGCGGTCGCCCTCGAGCTCGAGGAGCCCGTCGTCGAAGCCGCCGAGCACGACGCGGCCGCCGCCGGCGAGGACGGTGGTGAGGTGGCGCGGGCTCGCGAGCACCGGCGCGGCCTGCCCGCCGCGCAGCCGGAAGAGCCCGGCGCTGCCCACCGCCAGCAGCTCGGGCGCGAGACCGCCCCTGCAGGCGAGCGCCGAGAAGCGCGACGCTGGCGCGCCGCTGACCGGCGTCAGGCGGTCGCCGTCGAGGACGAGGAGCCCGCGATCGTGGGTGGCGACGAGCGTGGTGGTCCCGCAGCGACGGAGCGCGGTGACCGGCAGGCGGGCGGTGCCAGGGACCCGCGTGAGCTCGCGCCCTCGATAGAGCCCGTCCCAGGTCCCGATCAGCCCCTCGGCCAGCGCGGTCACGCGCACGCCGGCGAGGCGCGTCCGGCGCACCCGCCCGGCGCGGTCGACCCGCGCGAGCCCGCTGTCCGTGGCCACGAGCACGTCGGCCCCGTCCGCGCGCAGGTCGTTCACCGCCAGCGCCGGCAGGCCGCTCGCCACGTCGACGCGCGCGAGCGGGCGCGCGGCTCCGGGCGTGGCCCAGAGGCGGCCGTCGAAGCGGAGCACGCCCGCGGGCGTGGCGAGCCACGTCTCGCCGCCGACCTGCAGCGCGGCGCGGGCCGGGTGAGGGCGGCCGTGGTGCACCGCCGAGAGGCGGGCCTCCGCTGGCCGCGCCGCGAGCACGCGACGGCTCACCGGCGCTGGCGGCGAGAGCTCGCCTCCTGCGGAGGCTCCGCGATGAAGGGCGAATCTGCCCTGCTCGCGTCCTGCGGACGCTCCGCGATGAAGGGCAAATTCCTCGAGGCGGAGCGGCAGCGAGCGGAGGGCCCCGCGCCGGCGGCCGCCGAGGAGCAGCGCGCAGGCGCAGAGGAGGGCGCAGCAGAGGAGCCGGCGGCTCCACAGACGGGTGGTCGCGTTCATGGTCCCTCGTGTGAGCGTGGGCAGCGCGCTCAGCCCAGGGGAGAGGTTAGCAGCGGCGATGTATTAGTCGTCACCGCGCTGAACTACGTTGTAAGAAGTTGTCGCGAGTTGTTGTGGGGCGGGCTCCGTCGGTGGACCGACTTGACAGCCTGACCACGGCGGGCCGACGATCGATCTGATGTCGCGCGGAGCTCGGTTCGGTCTCGTCGCCCTGGTGCTGCTCACGCCGGGCTGTCACTGGCTCGTCGGCTTCAACCCGCCGAGCTCGGAGGCGGCGCTCGACGCCCCGAGCCGCGACTCGAGGGTGGAGGGGCTGGCGAACGTTCGCGACGCCCTCTCGGTCGAAGGGGCGCAGGTCGACGCAGCCAAGAAGGCCGATGCATCGCACGTGGATGCACCCAAGGCCGATGCGCCCA
>JAKLHH010000671.1 GCA_022710245.1 Myxococcota bacterium | reverse complement strand
CGCCTCGCCGCGGCGGGACAAGCCCTTCCTCGTCCTCGACTGCGGCTCCATCCCCGGGCAGCTGATCGAGAGCGAGCTCTTCGGGCACGAGCGCGGCGCCTTCACCGGCGCCGACCGCGAGCGCGTGGGGATCTTCGAGCAGGCCGCCGGCGGCACCGTCTTCCTCGACGAGATCGGCGAGTTGCCGCTGGAGATGCAGACGCGGCTCCTGCGCGTCCTCGACCAGCGCACGGTGCGCCGCATCGGCAGCGGCCAGCAGCGGCCGGTGGACCTGCGCGTCGTCGCGGCCACCCACCGCGACCTCGCCGAGGCGGTGAGGGAGGGGCGCTTCCGCCAGGACCTCTACTTCCGTCTCAGCGTGATCGTGGTGCGCCTGCCGCCGCTGCGCGACCGCCGCCAGGACATCCCGCTCCTCGCGCGGCACTTCCTGCGCCGCGCCGGCTTCGCCGAGCCCGACCAGGTGCTGACGCCGGGCGTGCTCGAGGTGCTCTCCAGCCGCTCCTGGCCCGGCAACGCGCGCGAGCTCCGCAACGTGGTCGAGCGCGCGGTGGTGCTCGCCGACAGCGCGAGCCCGCTCTTCACCGAGGAGCACAGGGCGCCCGAGCCCCTCGAGCCCCGCCTCAGCGCGGCGGTGGCGGGCGCGGCGGCGGCGGGCGCGCCCCCGGCCGAGACCGGCGAGTGGCTGGCCCGCGCCATGCCGCCTGGCTTCCTCGACCGCGCCTACAAGGACGCCAAGGAGGAGCTGGTGAGCCAGTTCGAGCGCCTCCTCCTCGGGCACCTGGTCGCGCGGCACGGCACCAACATCTCGCGGATCGCCACCGACGCGGGCGTCGATCGGCACCTGGTGCGAAAGCTCCTGCGCAAGCATGGTATGCTCCCCGAGTCCGAGGACACCGAGGAGTAGCCCGTGCGCTCGCTCTGCCTCCTCTCGCTGCTCCTTTGCGAGAGCCCTCTCCACGCCGCGCCGCGCGCCGCGATCCTCGGCGTCGAGGGCGAGCCGGCGCTGGCGGCGCCGCTCGACCGCGAGCTCGGCCGCGCCGTGGCCGAGCGCGGGGTGCGCGAGGTCCTTGGCCCGCCGGAGCTGCAGGCGCGGCTGACGGCGTCGCCGGGCGTCGCGGCGGCCCTCACCGCCGGGCGCCAGCTGATCAGCGAAGCGACCAAGGCGACGCTCTACATGCGCCGCGCCGAGGCGGTGGCCGCGGCCAAGGACGCGGTCAGCAAGCTGGAGGCGGCCCACGCGCGCCACCACGCGCGCGACCTCCTCGCCCGCGCCCACGGCGCCCGCGCGGTCGCGCTGCTGCTCAAGCCCGCCGACGAGGAGGGCGCTCGCGCCGCCTTCCGCGAGGCGCTCGCCGCCGATCCCTCGTGGCGCCCCGCCGACCTGGCGCCGCGGGCGAGCCAGCTCCTCGAGGAGGCGCAGAAGGCGCGTCGGGCGAGCGCGCCCTCCGTCGACGAGCTGCAGGCGGTCTCGCGGGCCGTGGGGATCGACCGGCTGATCTGGGTGCACGCGAGCGCCGGGGCGAGCCTCGTCGAGCTGGAGCTGGTCTTCTTCTCGGCGAGCGAGCGGGCCACCGCCAGCCGCCGGCTGCAGGTGCCGCCCGGCCAGGTCACCGCGCGCGCGGCGGAGCTGATCGCCAGCGTCCTCGCGCCCGGGCCCACCTCGCTGGCCTCGCTGCCGAGCAGCGGGCCAGTGGTGGGCAGGTCGCCGGAGCCGCCGCGGCCGCAGCCTCCGACGACGACCGCGCGCCCCTGGTACAAGCGCTGGTGGGTCTGGGCGATCGCCGGCACGGTGGTGGTCGGGACCGGGCTCGGCCTCGGGCTCGGGCTCGGCCTGAAGAGCGACACGCCCTCGAACCCGTCGGGCGGCTTCACCTTCGACTTCCGCTACTGAGCCGCCATGGCCTCGCGCACGCCGCCTCGCACGCGCCTCCTGTACGCCGCGCTCGTCGGGCTCCTCGCGGCGGCGTCGGTGGCGGCGTGCGGCGGCGAGGGGAGCGGGTCGCATATGCAGGTGTCGCTGGCGAAGGGAACCTGCGCCAACTACACGTGCGAGTCGCTCAACTATGAGTTCCAGATCCTCGCGGGCTCGGGCCTCTACTGCGTGGCAGCCTCGGTCGGCGCGGCCGTCGGGACCCACGAGGTCTCGCTCGACACCTCGTTCGTCGAGGGCGACACCGTGACCCTGGGCGTGATTGGCTACTGCGACATGATCCTGTGCCCGGAGTGCTACGGGGTACAGCAGGTGAAGGTGTCGCCCGGGGGCAGCGCGACCATCACGCTCGAGCGGACGAGCCTCTGCTTGACACCCAACCTGCCGAAGGTGATCCCGTGTACGCAATGAGCGAGTCCCGAAGGTGAGGTGCTGATGAGGTGCGCGCGAGCGTCCGGCCTGCTCCTCGTTGCGTTGCTCACCGCCTGCGGCGACGACGCGTCGGGGCCGGGCAGCGGGCCGAGGGTGACCATCACCGTCGCGCAGGGTACCTGCACCGGGCTCGTCTGCGCGAGCCCCACCTACGAGCTGGGGGTCCTGAAGCCCTATCAACCGTCCGGTGTCAGCGACTACTGCATCAGCGCCTCGGTGATCGGTGCGCCGGGGACGCACCAGGTGTCGCTCGACGGCAGCAGCTACGTGGAGGGGGACAAGGTGACGCTGGGAGCGCTCGTCTACTGCGGCAGTCGGCTGTGCCCGGACTGCTACGGGGTGCAGTCGGTGACCATGCACGACGAGGGCACGGCGACCATCACCCTGCAGAGGCCGTTCGCCCCTTGCCTCCCCCCGATCCTCACCTCTCTGCCCGGCGCCGTCTGTCAGTGAAGCGCTGCCTGGCGGGCGCATCGCCGTCTCTCGGCGACGGTGACGCTACCCGCGGATGCGCTCGATCACACAGCCAGCGCGGAGCGTGATCGATCGACGCGCGACCCGCGGCGACGAGTCAGCGCACGACGGTGAGCTTGCGGTAGAGCGCGGGCTGCGTGCGCTCCAGCGTGGCCAGGATGCGCTCCATCGGCACCGCGCAGGCGCCGGGCGGCTTGCCCTCCTCGCGGCGCGCCTTCAGCGCGTGCGAGCGCGCGTTGAGCGCGAGGACGCCGCCCTCGGCGAAGACCGGGCTGCCGCTCGAGCCGGGGAGCGTTGGCGCGTCGTAGTCGAGGTGCGGGGCGCCCTCGATCAGCCGCACGGCGCCGCCCCCCGACTCGCGGCCGAGGGAGATCGCCTTCAGCGCGCGCTGGAAGGGCGTGCCCTTCGGCGCGGCGACGAAGCGGAGCAGCGTCTCGTCGTCGCGCTCTCGGGTGAGCGCGTCGACGCCGGGGAAGCCGATCACGTGGAGCGCCTCGCCGGCGCGCGCCTCGCGGCGGAGGAGCGGCGCGGCGGCGAAGGCGGCGGGCAGGCCCGGCAGCGTCACCTCGAGGATGGCCGCGTCGAGGCCCGGCTCGAGGAAGAGCACGCGGCTGGTGACGCCGGTGTACGTGCGGGGACCGTCCTCGAAGCGCACGCTGAGCGCGCGCGCGTTCGCCTCGCTCTTCGCCACGTGCGCGTTGGTCATCACCCAGGCGCGCCCGCTGCGATCGGGCGCCTTGATCAGGAAGGCGGTGCCGCGGCCGTAGCCTCCGCCGTCGACGACCTCGCCGACGCTGCGCGCCTGCCCGCGGGCGAGGGGGCTCAGCCGGCGCACGATCGAGCGCGTGAGCGGGGCCGCGGTCGTGGACGCGACGCCCGCGCGCTCGTCGTGGATGAAGTGAATCCGGTGCGGCGCGTGCGCGCGCTTGATGGGCCCGTGGCCGGTGCGCCAGAGCTGGACGAACGCCTCGTGCGTGAGGGCGCTCGCCGTGCCGTCGCTCCGCAGGCGCGCGTGGTAGGTCGTCGCCTGCGCGCCGACGCGGTGGACCGTCTCCGCGACATAGCCGCCGCTCTTCAGCGGGTAGGTCCGCGTCTCCAGCGCGTGGTCGACGCCGCCGGCGGTCCACGAGTGCTTGAGGGTACGCACGTCGTCGGTGCTCTCGCGGAGCGGGGGCCTGTCCATGCCGAGGCCGGCGCGCTGCCACTCGCGCGCCTTGCCCGTCGCGTTCCGGTACTCGGCGCGGAGCTCGACCTGCGGGTCCTGCGGGACGACCCGCGAGAGGTCGAGGCCGCCGACGAAGTGGAAGCGCCGGAGCGCGCCCTCCATCGGCTCGCGCGGGTCGCGGAAGCGATAGCCCGCCTCGGCGCTGCGCCGCGCGGTGGCGCGCAGGTCCTCCCGCGAGCGCGCGAGGAGCTGCGCGTGCTCCTCGGGCGAGCTGCGGCGGTAGCGGCGCGCGTCGTCCTCGGCGACGAAGTAGGTGCCAGGGATGGGCTCGCCCCGCTGGTGGACGGAGTAGCCGATGCTGCGGCCGTCAGGGAGGAGCTCGTAGACGGTCTCGGGCTTGCCCCAGCCGCCGGCGTCCTCGAAGCGCTCGCCCCAGCGCTTCGTCCTCGAGGACGAGCCGTAGCCGTAGCTCGAGCCCGAGCTCGAGCGGCGCGACATCTCCCTCGTGAGGTCCGCGAGCACCCTCTCGTGGAAGGCGAAGAAGTGCGGCCGCACGTGGTCAGGGAGGTGCACGACCTGGAGCTCGCCGTCCTTGCGCAGCACCTTGCCGTAGTCGGTCCGCGCCACCTCGAGGGCGCCGCGCTTGCGGGCCTCGGCGGGCGTCGCGAGCAACGCGACGAGGGCGACGACGGCGACGACGAGGGCAGGTGACGTGGCCACGATCCATCGGTGATGCAGGAGCGGTGCCAGCGCCACCTCCCGGTGCGTCTGCGGAACTGCTGCTCAGGCCAGGAGTTTCTGGCTAGCCGCCAGGGCCGCGAGCACCAGGTTGCACCTGGTGCTGGGGACTTGGCTGTCCTGGCTGGCTGCTACGGTGGCCGGCGGGCGAGTGCGCCACGACGCGCGAGCCGGGCTGCTACGGTGTCGGAGGCAGCGGTGAGGCCGGCGGCGAGTGCGCCACGACGCGCGAGCCGGGCTGCTACGGTGTCGGAGACAGCGGTGAGGCCGGCGGTGGGTGCGCCACGACGCGCGAGCCGGGCTGCTACGGTGTCGGCGACGGAGGTGAGGCGGGTGGTGACGGAGGTGAGGCGGGTGGTGACGGAGGTGAGGCGGGTGGGTGCGCCAGGACG
>JAKLHH010000670.1 GCA_022710245.1 Myxococcota bacterium | reverse complement strand
CGGTCTCATCCCGGAGCGGCCGGAGGCCGCGAGGACCCGCAAGTGCGGCGGTCTCATCCCGGAGCGGCCGGAGGCCGCGAGGACCCGCAAGTGCGGCTCCGCAGGTGGTGCCTGTGCGCGAAGGGGCGAAGCCCGGGGATGGGCACATGTCCGGACGAGGAGCGCAGCGTCGGCGCGCGCGTCCTCCGCTCATGCTATGCTGCTGCTCATGACGCGCTCCTGCGCTGCCAGCCTCCTCGTGCTGGCCCTCGCCTCCTGTGACAGCCCGCCGGTGGAGCACCCACCCACGGCGACGCTGGAGGCGCCGGCGACCTGCGACCTCGGCGGCTCGATGCGGCTCGACGCCACGAGCTCCACCGATCCCGGCGGCGACATCGTCCTCTACCGCTTCACGGTGGCTGACGGCACCGCCTCGCGCGAGGAGACCCAGCCCGTCATCGATCAGATCTGCCGGACCGCCGGTCTGATCGAGGTGGCGGTGGAGGTCGTCGACTCGAACGGTAGCCGCGGGCGCGCCGCCGCGGTGGTCTCGGTGCGACGTCCCTGAGGTCCGGTTGCTGTGATCTGTCGTCCCACGATCCCTGCCCTCGCCCTGCTGCTCCTCGCCGCCGGCTGCCGTCCGCGCGAAGCCACCCCGGTCCCGCCGCCTCCGGCCGGCACCGTGCGCCTCACCATCCTCTCCACCAACGACCTCCACGGTCAGCTCGATCCCCTGCGCCGCTTCACCACCGGGGCCGACCCGCGGACCTACCGGGTCGGAGGCGCCGAGGCGCTGGCCGCCACCATCGCGGAGCTGCGGAGCGAGAACCCCCAGGGCACCATCCTCCTCGACGCGGGCGACGTGATGCAGGGCAGCCTCCTCTCGAACAGGGCCGAGGGCAGGCCCATGCGCGACCTCCTCGGGCTCCTCGGCTACGATGGGATGGCGATCGGCAACCACGAGCTCGACTTCGGCCCGGTCGGGGTCCCCGACCCGCCGCTCTCCGCCGGCGCCGATCCCCGCGGCGCGCTGAAGGCCTGGTGTCGCGGGGCGCCCTTCCCCGTCCTCTCGGCGAACCTCACCGACGACGCCGGCCGCGCGCTGACATGGCCAGGCCTGCGCGCGACCGCGCTCCTCCGCCGCGCCGGGATCAGCGTCGGGCTGCTCGGTCTCACCACGCCGGAGACCTCCGTCACCACCATGCCTGCCTTCGCCCGCGGGCTCCGCTTCGCCCCCTGGCTCCCCGTCGTTCGCCGCGAGGCGCGCGCGCTCCGCGCCGCCGGCGCACAGGTGGTGATCGTCGTGGCGCACGGTAACGCCGAGTGCCCCGCCCCCGAGGCGTCCAGCTGCCGCGGCGAGCTCTTCAGCGAGCTCCTCGACGCGCTGGAGCCCGGGCTCGTCGACGCGGTCGTCGTCGGGCACAGCCACCAGCCCGTCGCCCACCTCTACCGCGGGGTGCCGGTGATCGAGGGCTGCAGCCGCGGCCAGGTGGTGGCGCGGGCAGAGCTGGTCGTCGATCGGAGGAGCGGGCGCGTGCTCCCGGCGCTGAGCCGCGCGCTGCCGCCCCGCCACGTATGTCGGGACGTCTTCGCTCGCAGCGGGGACTGCCAGGAGCCCCGGCCCGCCGCCGAGCTCGCCCTTCACCGCGGAGCCTCCGCAGGAGGCGAGCAGGGAAAATTCGCCCTTCACTTGCTCCAGCCGAGCCCGCTCCTCGAGCGGCACCGCGAGCTCGTCGGCCGGGTGCGGCAGCTGCTCGACCGGTATCGCCCGAGGATCGCCGACGCCACCCGGCGGGTGCTCACCAGCGCCGCGCGCCCGGTCCGGCACCTCCGCAGCGGCTCCGAGGTGGGCACGCTCTTCGCCGACGCGGTCCTCGCCGCGGTCCCCGGAGCGGACGCCGCGATCTTCAACGCCGGCTCGGTCCGCTCCGATCTCCCCTCCGGCGCCGTCAGCTACGCCGATCTCTTCGAGGCGTTCCCCTTCGAGAACCGCCTCGCCACCATCCAGCTCAGCGGCGCCCAGGTCACCTCGGTGCTGACCCTCCTCACCGCACGGGCCTACGGTGTCCCGTCGGTGGCCGGGCTCCGGCTGAGCCTGCGCTGCGGACCGCCCCAGGAGCTCGCCTCCGTCACGGACGCCGCCGGCCGGCCGCTCCGGGAGGACCGCCTCTACACTGTGGTGATCAGCGACTTCCTCCTCACCGGCGGGGATGGACTCGGCTCCGTGTTCGACACCGTACCCGCCGCGCGCAAGCAGATCCTCCAGGAGCAGCCGATCCGGGACGCGATCGCCCGCTACCTGGAGCGGCAGCCGCGGCCGCTCAACACGGCCGCGACGCCGGTGCTCGCCCCGGACGCGCCGCGCGCGGTCTTCCTGGAAGGCCCGTGTAAGCGCCTGAAAAAGCGCGAGCGCGCGTTCTGCCGCTGAGCCGGGCGGGCGCTCTCCGACCGCCGGGTTGACGATCTCTATTTCATGGATAAGTTATTAGACATTCGGCTGAACCCACGAGAAGAACCGAGACCCAATGAGTATTGAAATGCAAGACCGGGCGACCGTCAGGCTGCCCGTGATCCCGCTCCGGAACACCGTGCTGTTCCCGGGCGTCGTCCTCCCCATCGATGTGGGCCGCGCCAGGTCCCTCGCCGTCGCCGAGCTGGCCGGCCGTGAGGAGGGGCTGCACCTGGCGCTGGTCACCCAGACCCTCCCCGAGGTAGAGGACCCGACCCTCGACCAGGTCTTCCCGACGGCGGTGGAGGCCGAGTCCATCCGGGTGATGCAGGTCGCCTCCAACCGGGCCACCCTCGTCGCGCGCGGGCTCCGACGCATCCGGCTGCAGTCGCTCGACGAGAGCGGCGACATCCTCTACGGCACCTTCGTCGAGCTCGTCGAGGAGGGCCAGCAGGACGTGGAGGCGCAGGGCCTCGCCATGGCCGTCCGCGACTCCGCCAAGCAAGTCATCTCGATCTCCCCTGACATCCCCGACGAGGCCAGCGCCCTCCTCGACCAGGTCAGGGATCCCGGCACCATCGCCGACGTCGCCGCCTCTCACCTCGATCTCCCCGTCGGGGAGAAGATGGAGCTGCTGAACCAGATCAACATCCCGCAGCGCCTCCGCGAGGTGCTGCTCAGGCTGCACCGCACCCTCGAGGCCCACAAGGTCAAGGAGCACATCGACTCCCACGTGCGCGCCGAGATGGGCAAGCACCAGCGCGAGGCGGTCCTGCGCCAGCGCATGCGCGCCATCCAGGAGGAGCTCGGCGACAACGACGAGGAGGACACCGCCAGCGAGTTCGAGGAGCGGATCACCACCGCCGGCATGCCGGCCGAGGTCGAGGAGGTCGCGCGCAAGCAGCTGGTCCGGCTGCGCCAGATCCCCAGCCAGTCGCCGGAGCACACGGTGACCCGCACCTACCTCGAGTGGCTGGTCGAGCTCCCCTGGCAGAAGGCCACCGAGGACCACCTGGAGATCGACCGGGCCCGACAGATCCTCGACGAGGACCACTACGGCCTGGAGAAGATCAAGAAGCGCATCGTCGAGTACCTCGCCGTCCGCCGCCTGAAGCCGGACAAGAAGGGCCCCATCCTCTGCCTGGTGGGCCCGCCCGGCGTCGGCAAGACCTCGACGGGGCGCAGCGTCGCCCGCGCGCTGGGGCGTGAGTTCGTCCGCGCCTCGCTCGGCGGCGTGCGCGACGAGGCCGAGATCCGCGGCCACCGCCGCACCTACGTCGGCGCGATGCCCGGCCGCATCCTGCAGAGCATCAAGCGCGCCGGGACGCGCAACCCGGTCTTCGTCCTCGACGAGATCGACAAGCTGGGCAGCGACTTCCGCGGCGACCCTGCGTCCGCGCTCCTCGAGGTGCTGGACCCGGAGCAGAACAACACCTTCAGCGACCACTTCCTCGAGGTGCCCTTCGACCTCTCGCAGGTGCTCTTCTTCGCCACCGCGAACGAGACCGATCCGATCCCGCCGGCGCTCAAGGACCGCCTGGAGATCCTCGAGCTCCCCGGCTACACGCGCAGCGAGAAGCTGCACATCGCCAAGCGGCACCTGATCCCGAAGCAGATCACCGAGCACGGCCTCAAGCCGGAGCAGTTCCAGATCACCGACGAGTCCGTCCTCGAGGTGATCGACTCCTACACGCGTGAGGCGGGCGTCCGCAGCCTGGAGCGCGAGCTGGCCTCGGTCTGCCGCAGCGTCACGGTGAAGGTCGCCAGCAACCTGGTGGTGCCCGAGCGCATCCTCAAGGAGCACCTCTTCGACACCCTCGGGCCGGTGCGCTTCTTCCCCGAGACGAGCGAGCGGACCGAGATCCCCGGCGTCGCGACCGGCCTCGCCTGGACACCCGTGGGCGGCGAGATCCTCTTCGTCGAGGCGACCCGCATGCGCGGCCAGGGCAAGCTGATCCTGACCGGCCACCTCGGTGAGGTGATGAAGGAGTCGGCGCAGGCCGCGCTCACCTACGCGCGCTCGAAGGCGGGCGCGCTGGGGCTGGAGCCGGACTTCTTCGCCAAGTCCGACATCCACATCCACGTGCCGGCCGGCGCCATCCGCAAGGACGGCCCCTCCGCCGGGGTCACGATGGTCACCGCGCTCGTCTCGCTCCTCTCCGGCCGCTGCGTCCACGACGACCTGGCGATGACCGGCGAGATCTCGCTGCGCGGGACGGTGATGCCGGTCGGGGGGATCAAGGAGAAGGTGCTGGCCGCGCACCGCGCGGGCCTCAAGCGCGTCATCCTCCCCGAGCGCAACCGCAAGGACCTGGTGGACATCCCCAAGGAGATCCGCGACGGGCTGCAGATCGACCTCGTCGGCACCATCGAGGAGGCGATCGAGGCGGCGCTGAAGCCGGCCGCGAAGCCGGAGCAGAGCCGCAAGCGCCCGAGCGCGCCCGAGGCGCCGGACGCGCAGCACTCGTCGATCGGCTGATCCGGCCGCCGTCCCCCCTCCGCCTCCTCCTCTGCAGCCAGCTTCCGCTGTTTCCCTGTGCAGACCGTTACGCCACGAATTGGAGCGGCGCCCCGCACGCTGGGCGGTAGCGCGGTCGTCGCACACCCGAGCCGGGCCCCGCCTCGCTCGCTCAAGCGAGCCGCCAGCAAGCGCGCACTCGCGCTCGCTCGTCCTGGGCGCAGCTCTCGCGCGCAGCCGTCTCTGCACGGCC
>JAKLHH010000067.1 GCA_022710245.1 Myxococcota bacterium | reverse complement strand
GCCTCGGAAGCATCGCCGCGGGGTTCACCACCAGCGAGGAGCCGAGCACCAGCATCAGCTCGCACGCCTCGGCGAGCAGCGCTGCCTCGGGGAGCGCCTTCACCGCCTCGCCGAAGAAGACCACGTCGGGCTTGATCACGCCCCGCCCGGCGCAGTCGCAGCGCGGCACCTCCTCGCGCTCGAGCCGCGCCAGCAGCTCCTGGAAGCTGAAGGCGTGCCCGCAGGCGAGGCAGTGGCTCGTCGCGTAGTCGCCGTGGACGGCGACGATCCGCCGCGACCCCGCGAGGTGGTGCAGCGGGTCGATGTTCTGCGTGATCACCGCCTCGAGCAGGCCGCGCGCCTCCAGCCCCCCGAGGAGCTCGTGCGTGAACGTCGGCCTGAGCTCACCCACGACCGCGGCGAGGTCGCGCGTGAAGCGGAAGAACTCCCGGGGGTCCTGGTGGAACCACTCGATGTCGAAGACCCGCTCGGGGTCATAGCGGCCGCTCCGGTAGATGCCGTTCGGCCCGCGGAAGTCGGGGATCCCGGCGGCCGTCGAGATGCCGGCGCCGGTGAAGGCCACCGTACGGCGCGAGCGCTTCAGCCGCTCGGCCAGCTCGGCGGGGGTGAGGGTCAGCTCCGGCATGGTGCAGCTCCTGCTCTACCTGCCTTTGACCGTGCCACGGGTCGCTCTCCGGGTCACTTCCACCAGGTCCTACTTCCACCGGGTCACTTCCACCGCACTTGCACCGGCCGGGTCACTTCCACCGCACTTCCACCGGGTCACTTCCACTTGATGCCGGGGTCGCGCGGCCTGGTGGTCGCGGGAGGCGCGGGCTGCTGCACGGCCTCGCAGTCGAGGAGCCAGAGCGCGGGGGCGCCGCCCTCGTGGAGAGCGCCCCAGATGGTCCCCTCGATCGTCAGGTCTCCGTAGATCACCTTGGTCGGGGCCACCACCCGGCGGCGATCGCGCTGCACGAAGAGGTCGTCGTCCGTCTGCGAGAAGAGGGCGAGACAGGAGACGACCGGGTAGTCGGCGTCGTAGACCTCGCTCAGCGTCGCCTTGGCCGGGAGCGAGCGGGAGATCAGGCGCACCCGCCCGAGGGTCGCGCCGCCGAGCTTCTCCGGCTGCTGGCCGTCAGGGGTGTCGTAGCCTCTGCCCGTGCTGATCTCGCCGCCCCAGGAGCGGAGCGTCCAGCGCACTCGAGCGCCCAGGTAGGGGCCGAGCGCCTCCTTGAAGCGCGCGAAGCCGGAGTGGGGGAGCCGCTCCGCGATCAGCCAGTCCTCGAGGGAGGCCGGCGCGGGCCGGACGGGAGGGCCAAGCTTCTCGGGGAGCAGCAGCGAGCCGGAGGCGGGCGCCGGACCTGCGGCGACGGCGCACGGCTTCGGGCAGCGGCAGCAGCCTCCAGCCAGGAGCGCGAGCGGGGCGAGCGCGAGGAGGAGCCAGCTCGAGCGCGACATGGGGGCATTCTACGCCACTCGCGAGCAGGCGCGGCGATCCATCTTCACAGGCGAGCCGGGGCTGTGCTCCACTCTCGCGCGGAGGCACCCATGCGCAAGCTCCTCGCGCTCTTCCTGCTGCTCCTCGCGCTCTTCCTGCTGCTCCTCGCGGGCTGCTCCTCGAGCACCGTCCCGCGTGACGCGGGCCCGGACGCCGTCGATCGCGGCGCCCGCGACGGCAGCCCCCCCGAGGCCGCCGCCGACCGCGGCGTCCGCGATCTCGCCCCGGGCCCGGGCCGGTTCACCCTCGCCGTGGCCGGCCGCACCCTCGAGCTCCACCTGCTGCGCGACGACCTGCTGCGCGTCCACTACCTCGCCGCCGGCGCCAGGCAGCCAGAGCGCGGCTGGACCTCGATCATCACCAGCTGGCCCACCGCGCCGCTCCCCTTCGTCGACGAGGGCGAGGTGTGGAGCCTGCGCACGCGCAGCCTCGAGCTCCGCGTGCGCAAGAGCGACGCCGGCCTGGTCGTCCGTGACCTCGCGGGCCAGGTCATCTCCGAGGACCTCCCGGGGGCGGCCGCCACGTACTCGCGCACGCTGCGCAAGGCGCTCCCCGCCGCCACGCGCCTCTACGGCCTCGGCGAGAAGACCGGGCCGCTCGACAAGCGCGGGCTCCGCCTCGAGCAGTGGAACAGCGATCCGCTCGCGACCGGCAAGTACACCACCGCCACCGACCCGCTCTACCAGTCGATCCCGTTCGTGCTCGCGCTCGAGGGCGGCCGCGCGCATGGGCTCTACCTGGCCAGCACCTTCCACAGCACCTTCGACCTCGGCAAGACCACGCCCGGCGAGCTCACGCTCGAGGTGCAGGACGGGGAGCTCGACTACTTCTTCCTCGGCGGGCCCGAGGTGCGCCAGGTGGTGGAGGGCCTCGGCGAGGTGCTCGGCCGCGCGCCGCTGCCGCCGCGCTGGGCGCTCGGCTACCACCAGTCGCGCTGGAGCTACGTCCCCGAGAGCACGGTCCGCGCCGTCGCCAGCGAGTTCCGCGCCCGCGGGATCCCCTGCGACGCCCTCTGGCTCGACATCGACTACATGCGGGGCTTCCGCTCCTTCACCTGGGACGGCTCGCGCTTCCCCGATCCGCCCAAGCTCCTCGCCGACCTCGCCAAGGACGGCTTCAAGGTCGTGACCATCATCGACCCGGGGATCAAGCACGACCCGAACGCGGGCTACACGGTCTACGACGACGGCGTCTCCGGCGGGCACTTCGTCAAGCGCGGCGACGGCTCGCTCTACCTCGGGCAGGTCTGGCCGGGCGAGGCGGTCTTCCCCGACTTCACGCGGCCGGCGACGCGCGCCTGGTGGTCGGGGCTCGTCGGCGAGCTGGTCAAGACCGGCGTGCGCGGCGTCTGGATCGACATGAACGAGCCGACCTCCTGGACGCCGGGCGGCTTCCCCGACGACGTCCGCTTCGACGGCGAGGGCCAGCCCACCGATCACCGCGAGGCGCACAACGTCTACGCGCTGCAGATGGCGCGCGCGACCCGCGAGGGGCAGACCGCCGCGCGCCCCTTCGTGCTGACGCGCGCGGGCTTCGCGGGCATCCAGCGCTTCGCCGCCGTCTGGACCGGCGACATGGAGAGCTCCTGGGAGCACCTGGCGATGGCGCCGGCGATGCTCCTCGGCCTCGGCCTCTCCGGCGTCCCCTGGGTCGGCACCGACGTCGGCGGCTACAGCGGCGGGCCGGGCGGCGAGCTCTACGCGCGCTGGCTGCAGCTCGGCAGCGTCTCGCCCTTCTTCCGCACCCACTCGCAGACCGGGAGCCCGCCGCAGGAGCCGTGGGCCTTCGGCGTCGAGCTCGAGGCCGTGAACCGGCGCCAGCTCGAGCTCCGCTACCGGCTGCTCCCCTACCTCTACAGCCTCGCGCGCGAGGCGAGCACGAAGGGCACCCCGCCGCTCCGCCCGCTGCTCTACGAGTTCGCCGCGGATCCGCAGACCCACGCGATCGGCGACGAGCTCCTCCTCGGACCCTGGCTCCTCGCCGCGCCCGTGCTCGAGGCGGGCAAGCGCACCCGGCAGCTCTACCTGCCGCCCGGGCGCTGGTACGACTACTGGAGCCGCGCGGTGCTCGAGGGAGGCAAGCAGGTCACCGTCGCCGCGCCGCTCGATCGCCTGCCGCTCCTCGTCCGCGGGGGCGCGATCCTCCCGTCGGGGCCGACGCTGCACCACGAGGGCGAGGCGCCGCTCGCGACGCTGACGCTCGATCTCTACCCTGCGCCCGGCCAGGCGCCGACGAGCTTCACCCTCTACCAGGACGACGGCAGCGCCGCGGCGAGCTCGTTCGAGGAGGTGAGCCTCGGGCTCACGGTGGACGCCAAGGGGGCGAGCCTCGCGGTGAGCAAGCCGCAGGGGAGCTTCACCTCGCCGACGAGCACGCTCCTCGCGCGCTTCCACGGCGTGGCGAAGAAGCCCACCGGGGTCGCCCTTGACGGCGCGGCGCTCAGCGAGCGCGGCTCGCTGGCCGAGGTGGAGGCGAGCGGCGGCTGGTTCTACCAGGCGAGCGAGCGGCTGGTGCACGCGCGGCTCGCCTTCCCCCGCGGCGGCGCGTCGCTGACCTGCAGCTACGACACCGCTGCGCCCCTCCCCGAGGAGGTGGAGGTGCTCCTCGCGGTGAGCCTGCCGGCGAAGACCCCGGCGGGGGTCATCACCCTGGCGAGCAGCCTCGGCGGCTGGGACCCGGCGGCGCAGCCGCTCGTGCGCACCGGCGCGACCAGCGCGAGCCTGGTCCTCCTCCTCGCCAGGGGGACCAGCGTCGACTACAAGTACACGCGCGGCAGCTGGCCGACGGGCGAGAAGGACGGCGCCTGCGGCGAGCTGGCGAACCGCAAGCTCACCGCTTCGGGGAGCCCGGGGACGGTGCTCGAGGTGAGCGATCAGGTCGCGGCCTGGGCTGACCTCTGCCCGTAGCCCCGGGTCCCCGCGATCGCTGTCTCGGAAGTCCGCCTGCCTCGGCGCGCGCGGGAAGGGGATCACGTCGCGGATGTTCTCGGGGCGGCGGGTGACGTTCTTCGAGCTCCTCGGCAACTGCCCGTCGGTGACCCCGGTGCAGCACGCCACGGTAGATCGACGAGTGGTCCGGGAGAAAGCGGGGCTGCAGGCCGGCGAGACCGCCAGGGAGCCGGTCGAGGAGGAAGCCGGGGATGGCCAGCGAGGCGGCGCGGGCGTCGGGCGCGCGAGGCTCGCGCTCGGCTACCCGACCACCGTGCCGCCCGCCCCGCCGCGCGAGCCGCACCGCGGGCGACGCCGCGAGGTGCCGTAGCGCGGCCCGCCCGGTGATGGTCAGAGCGGGCGCACGGGTACGCAGATCTCGACGAGGTGCTTGTGCTCGGGGTGCTCCTCGGGGTTGTTCCGGCAGATCTCGAGGGGCGGCCGATCGTCGGGTTGATAGCCGCTCTTCGGCAACCAGCCCCCGTAGACCGCGTTCCAGGCCTCGCCGAACTGCCGCGCGTCGATCTCGAAGCGCGCGACCGCGTAGCGGCCGCCCGCGACGGTCATCCGGCCGAACTCACCGTCGGCGGCGGTCTCCGGCGGGACGCTCAGACAGACGCTGAGCCGCAGCTTCTCCTCCTCGGTGATCTCGGGGTCGTCGTGGTAGACGGTGAGCATCGTGGTCTCCGGCGGGCGGAAGAGCCCGCGCGGGATCGCCCACTGGATCAGTCGACCCCAGAGCCGGCCGAAGAGCGCCGCGTTCCCCTGGTACGGGCCCACGTGGCGCAGGTAGGCGACCTCGAGCTCCGGGAGCTCCTTGACCTCGACCTCGGCTTTGAGCTTGCTCTCGATCTTCATCTCGATCCTCCATCTCAGCTGGTGGCTGGCGGGATCAAGGTAGCTCGAGAGCGCGGCCATCTCTCCACGCTCCTTGCGGATCGCTTGACCCTCCTTGCGATTCGGTGCGCCCGGATTGCGCTCCCCCCCGGTCTCTCGCCACTCGGAGGCGCTCACCCCGAAGTGAGCGCGGAAGGCGCGGGCGAAGACCGAGGGCGAGGAGAAGCCGCAGTCGAGCGCGATCTCGGTCACCGAGTCCCGCGGGCTGTGGAGGAGCTTCGAGGCGGCGCGCTCGAGGCGCAGCCGCTGGATGAAGTGGCCGAGGGTCTCGCCTAGGAGCGCGCTGAAGATCCGGTGGAAGTGAAAGGGCGAGAAGCTCGCGACCCGCGCCAGCTCGCCGAGCGTGAGCTCCTCGCAGAGGTGGAGCTCGATGTGATCGAGGACGCGGTTGATCCGGGCGGTGTACTCGTCGCTCATGGCGGCAAGCACTCTAGACTGCCGACGAGCGGCGTCAATCCATGGACCGCACGGAGCGCACCCAGCTCTGCCAGCGGTCCGGCGCGCCCTGTTCGATGGAGAACCCTCTCTCGCAGTCCCCGGCCCAGGTGAACAGCTTCCTGCGGACTCCGGTGCCCGCGCGATGGGCCGTCAGCTCGCTGTCGTAGACCGTCACGTGGCGGCCGCGCGCGTGGACCCACGCGCCCTTCCGCTCGCGGCTCACCGCACAGAACAGCTTGCGCCGGGCCGGCCGGTCCTCGGCGAAGACCAGCAGATCGACCTCGCGGGCGGCGACGCCCTCGGCTGACGGAGGAAGGAGATAGTGGCGGGCGCGCTCGCCCCGGCCCCAGACCACGAGCGCGCGCGACGTCGATGGCGCGGGCCGCGACAACCTGGTCGACTGTCGCATCAGCTCGAAGAACGATGAGACCTCCGACGCGGCCAGCGGAAGCTGCCTGTCGAAGGGGGCAGAGCGCCCCGCGTCGTCCTCGATCGTCCCCTGGACCCGAACCCCCAGCCCCTTGTCGCTGATCCGGACCCGCTCGGCCAGGACCGCGAACGGGACGTGGAAGAGGTAGGTGCTCGAGTAATGGCGAGCCGCGTACAGGCGAACACCCCAGAGGGTTCGCATCACGCCGTGCTCGGGCGTCCTGACGGCCACGAGCGCCTCCCCGCGGTCGAGGGTGGGGTTGATCCCCACGCTCCAGCTGAACTGGCTGGCATAGGCCCGGTCGCGCCGTCTCTGGAGAGGGACGCCCGAGTAGAAGCTGAAGTGCGAGGGCACGAGCTTGACCCGCCAGCTCGGTTGCTCGTCCTTGGCTTCGTAGCTGAGGGAGAGCTCGATGGTCCTGTCCTGCGGCACCGCCCGACGCTTGTCCCGCAGCGGGGCGGGGAGCGGGATCTGGACCTTGACGATCGGCAGGCGGTCCTCGACGCGCGTGCCGTCGCGGGTCATGCCCCGGTAGTGCGAGCGAGACCGCTCCTCGATCGTGTACCGGCGACCGTTGACCGACCAGGCCGCGCCCATCTTGCCCGAGAGGACCAGCGTGATCTGCCCGCGGGCGAGGTCGCCGATGACCGGTCCCGGATCGCGGGGCAAGGACGGGCCCTTGCCATCCATCATCTCCAGCGAAAGATGCAACCTGTCGGAGGCCGGCGGCGGTACGTCGGCGATCAGATACGGGACGAAATCCTGGTCGCAGCCAGCGACAGCGAGAAGCAGCAGACATGGACCACAGCCACGAGGCAGGCGCAAGCGTACACTCCTGGCAGCGAGCCTCCCGACTATACGATGTTCTCGTGCTGACCTTCCACTGCATCGCGCGGCGGCCTCCCGCCCTGGGGCGCGAGGCAGAGACGGGCGCAGCTACTGCATCGCTGCTGTGACCTGCTTGCTGATGCTCTGGTACATCGCGCCGATCGCTTCAGCCGCCGTGGAGGAAGACCCCCCGACGTCCGTCCACTGGTTGGTCGAGAACGCCTCCCCGGAATCACGCGCCAGGACTTCCCCGGTCGGGCCCACCACCCGAACCATATAGCGGAGCCGGGCCTGCACTGCAGCTGCGCCGACGACGCGCGAGCCTCGGGCTAACATCGCGGTCGGGACGTAATCGAGGGCAGCTCTGAGTATGACGAGCTTATACCGCGCGGACGTCGTGCCACCCCTGAAGAACCTGCCCAGCCCATTGATGAACCCGTTCCGCAGGGACGTGTGCCAGCTCTCGACAGGCACCGGTGTGACGCCACTCTGCTCCGGAATCACGTACTGGTCGGGTACGGTTCCGTCGATCTCCAGGGTCAGAACGTGCTGCGAGTCGGGAAGGTCGATCAGTGGACGAGGGTCGAGGGCGCGCACACGCACCGCTTCTTCCTGCAGCCCGAAGCAGGCGGCCGCTTGACTGGCGATGGCGATGAGGGCGATGGACAATCGGAACCTGCGACGCGATAACATTGCTCTTCTCCGGTGCACGAAGCTGCTGCGACTCAATCAACGCTGTCACGGCCCCATGGGTATGGCCGCGAGCTTTCATCGCTTGGTTCCGTGATGAGCGGCGCAGTCGCAACAAGATCGTAGCCGAATGCAGCGACCGCTTCTGGAGCCGCTACTGGTGCTCCATGACGGAGACGCCCTCGCAGCCCTGGCCGGTAGCTCGGGGGCAGCGGTCGCGAGGCCGCCCTCGGGTTGCGTTCGTAGCGGCACGGCTCGGCGCAGACCATGCCGCCCCAAGGAGCGAGCGGCTGGGGCGGAGCTTCAGCTCACACGAGGAGGGTCATCACCCAGGGGAATACCTCCAGCGGGCATCGGCTTTGTGGCAGGCCGAACTGCGTTCGGCCCAATAGAGACCGGCCGCCAGCAGGCTCGCCCCCACCAGGAGATAGGTTGCGGCCGAGAAATCAGGAAGCCAGTCGAGAGTGCGGTAGCAGAAGAGAACCCAGACAGCGTTGCAGACGGCGTGGCCGGCGATGGCTGGAATCAGGGAACCCGTTGCCACGACCAGCCACGCCATCCAGACACCGGGAATGATCGCCGCCAGGGCTTGGACAAGCCCCACGTGGTAGAGGCCGAAGAGCAGCGCTGAGAACAGGATCGCGGATGCCGTCCGGTAGCGAAGACGAAATCCGCGGAGGATCATGCCCCGAAACAACGCCTCCTCGAGGATCGGCGCGATCACGATCGCATGGATCGCCGTCGCAGCGCACATCAGGTCGCGGTCTTTCTTGTACTGCCACGCCAGTATCTCCCCGAGGATGGGAAAGATTGAACATGCGATCCTGCCCAGCCCCATTTCGAAGATCTGCGTTGCCAGCCCAGCAAGACCAGCCCCCAGGACTTGTCCGGGACGAGGCCACGGAAGCGGAAAGAGCTCTCCGAGGCGGGCTCGGCTGATCTGCGCACCTATCGCCAGCAGTACGCCGAGAAGGACCAACTCGGCGATCAGTGCCACGAGCTGCCAGTTGACTAGCTCTCTCCTGCCCCAGAAGCCAGCTACGTCCTCAACACAGCCCCACACGCAGTAATGCGCCACTACCTCGATACCAATCAGCACGGCGGCCTGAGTCAGCCCTGGAAACGGTCGTCGGTCTGGCAAGTCCCAACCCTTTAGAATTGGCCGCCGGTTTTGACGGCGGCGGAGAGTACCACCGCCGTGGGGGTGGGCCAAGGGAGGTCGAGAGTAGAGTGAGTGAGTCCTTCTCGCCTCGGGGTCGCGAATGGCCCGACAAGGAACCGGTCCGGGTTATCATGTCCCGGTCCATCCTCACTTGATCGGCCCCATCCGCCCCACTCGCAGGCACAGCCCGACTTCACCTCTGTATCGGGGCGAGGTAGCCTCCCCGCCGCCTCGGCGGTATCCTGCTGGGATGCGCATCCTGGGTCTCCTGCTAGCAGGGCTCCTCGCGGCCAGCCTGCCCGGCTGCTCGCGCGCCCTCGAACCCTGGCCTGGCCGGGACCTCGTTCTGGAGGCCGATTCGGCGGCCGATCGGGCGATGGCGGACGCCCGGCGCGATCGCCCACGCGCCGAGGCCCCGCTGGACCTGGCGCCGGACGCGAGCGTCGCCCTCCACTCGGGGCTCGTCTCCTACTGGAGCTGCGAAGAGAGCAGCGGCCCGATCAAGGACAGGAGCGGCAAGGGGATGGACCTGATCGCCGTCTCCGCCAACGTCACCTTCGAGGCGCCGGGCAAGTACACCAAGGGGCTTTCCATCGTGACCGGCGGCGATGGCTTCGCGGCCTACCGGCTCGTTCCCCACGACTACGACACCAGCGGCTGGCCGAGCCTCACGGCCCTCGCCTGGGTCAAGGGGACCGCCCTCGGCGGCGCCGTCATCAACATCCGCGACGTGCAGGCGGGGCTCTACGTTGGCAACTCCTCGATCGTCACCTATGGCATGGCCACGACGGGGGACTGCGCGGGGTTCTCGGCCTCGGCGACACTCGGCGACGGGCAGTGGCATCAGGTCGGGCTCCTGCGCCGGGCTGACCAGCTCCTCCTCGTCGTCGACGGCAAGGTCGTCGGCTCCGGCTCCTGCACGGGCGCCCTCGTGCGGGACACCTACCACGTGGTCTTCGTCGGCAGCACCTGGGGCACGTCGGGCAACGTCTTCAACGGGCAGCTCGACGAGGTGGGGGTCTGGAGTCGCGATCTATCCGACTCGGAGCTCGCCGCCCACGCCAAGGGCGTCTTCCCTTTCCCGTAGGGCGGGCGACCCGCGGACTCGCAGGTCGGATGCGACCGCAGGTCGGGTGCGACCGGAGCCCCCCTCGGGGAACCCATGACGGACGAGGTGAAGCGATGCCCCCTCCCCTGCCCCGCGCGCACCTCCAACTACGGCGACCTGACCGCCACCGTCCGCCAGCTCGAGGGGCAGCTCGCCGCCGAGGGGAGGCCGTGATGCGGCGCGCGAAGGGTGGCGTCTTCCTGGCGCAGGTCGCGGTGAACGGCGGCAAGGTGGGGCGCTTCACCGTCCACGCCGGCGCCAGCCTGGTCACGCTGAGCGAGCGCTTCGCCACCGCCAGCGGGCTCGACCCGTCGCGCGGCAGCGAGCGCTACGCGGTCTCCTTCGACGCGCGCGGGGAGCTGGTGATCGCGACGCGGCGCTGAGCGCGCCTGGAAGCTAGAGGAACAGCAGCAAGCTGACCGCCATCAACGCCATCCCGACCACCACCCCGTAGATCGCCAGGTGGCCAGTGCCGTACTCGCGCGCCGTGGGCAGGAGCTCGTCGAGCGCGATGAAGATCATGATCCCACCGACGGCGGCGAAGAGGATCCCGAAGACGGTGTCGGTGAAGAACGTGCGCAGCACCGCGTAGCCCACCAGCGCACCGACCGGCTCGGAGACGCCCGAGAGGAAGGAGTACCAGAACGCCTTCTGCCGGCTGCCGGTCGCGAAGTAGATGGGGACCGAGACGGAGATGCCCTCGGGGATGTTGTGGATGGCCACGGCGACGGCGATGGAGAGGCCGAGCTTCGGGTCGGAGAGGGCTGCCGCGAAGGTGGCGAGCCCCTCGGGGAAGTTGTGAATCGCGATGGCGAGCGCGGTGAAGAGGCCCATGCGGAGCAGCTTGATGTCTCCGTGAGCCTGCTCGCGCTGCAGCTCGGCCCGGCGCACCTCGGTCATCTCCTCGATCCGCTGCGCCTCGTGCGGGTTCTCGTAGGAGGGGACCAGCCGGTCGATGGTGGCGATGACCAGGATGCCGGCGAAGAACCCGCCGACCGTGGCCCAGGTGCCGGCCACCTCACCGAGCGCGCGGACCAGCGCGGCGCGGGACTTCGCGAAGATCTCGACGAAGGAGAGGTAGATCATGACCCCCGCGGAGAAGCCGAGGGCCGCGGAGAGGAAGCGCTTGCTGGTGCGCCGGCCGAAGAACGCGAGCGCGCTCCCCACGCCGGTCGCCAGGCCGGCGAAGAGGGTCAGGCTGAAGGCGAGGAGCACCTGGCGGTTCATCGCGAGCCGATAGTAGCACTCACGGCCCGGCCGCCACAGCCCAAGACGAGGCCCGGCACCGGGGCCCGGCCGCCGCGACTCTGGCGGGTGGTCGGCCACGTGATGGGCGCCACTCTCACTGCAACGGTCGGCGAACAAGAGTGTGTTCATGGCTACGGCCGGCCGGCGACTCACGGGTAGAAGGGGCCGCTCCCGCGTCACCCCGGCGAGCGCAGCGCGCGGGCCATCGCGCGCGTGAACGGGAAGAGCTGGACCAGCGAGAGCAGCGCGAGCAGCCCGAGGGCGAGCGGCAGGCCGAGCGCGCGGAGCGGCGGCTCGGTCGGGGCGCTGCCGAGCGCGAGCAGGGCGAGCCCGAGCTCCGCCGCCACCCCGGTGAGGAGGAGGAGCAGGCCCCAGGTGCGCTGCAGCCCGATGCCGAGGACCCCGAGCGCGACCAGGGTCAGCACCGGCGCCGCCCAGGGGAGCACCTCCTCGCGAAAGGCCACGTAGAGGATCTCGAGCGCGAAGGCCTGCGTGAGCAGGAGCCAGCGCAGGGCGTGGACCCGCTGGCCCACGCCGGCCCAGCGGTTGAAGCGGCTCGCGCGTCGCTCGAAGTGGAGCTGCATCCCGCGGCCGGCGAGGAGCAGCGCCGGCAGGAGCGTGAGCAGCGCCGGGAGCAGCGCCGGCCAGTCCTCCTGCAGCGATTGCAGATGGCCCAGCGTCCCCCCCAGACGGATCAGGCCCACCACCGCGCAGAGCGAGAGCGTCAGGAAGCGGCCCAGAAACAGCGGAGCAGCAGGCCGACCACCGAGAGGCAGAGCAGCCCTGCGCAGGCGGGGTCCCGGCGGAGGCCGTCCAGCACACCCAAGCGGAGGTACTCGTAGGTGAGGAAGAGCATCGTCCCCAGGGCGAGGAGATGGCGGAGCCAGCGAGACCAGTGCCCGGAGGTTCTGTCTACGACGTTCGCCATGGCTGCCATGTCTCTTGTACGCGGCGCGGGGCGAAAGTTGATTCGCTCGTAAGAAGTGCGGAGGGAAAGTTCTCGCTCAGCCCCTCATCTGGACGCAGCGCTCGTCACGGGGCGATAATCAGTTTCATGCGAATGCGATGCCGAGCTGTCCCGTGCCTGCTCTGTATCCTTGGCCTGGCTGGTTGTGACCGCGGGCTCTCCACCGCCCAGGACGCGGCTCAGTCGGACCGTGCTGCTCACCCTGACCTCCCGCTCGGCGACGCGAAGCCACCGCTGGTCGACGGCGCGCCCGCGCCCGACGCCAAGCAGCCGCCCGCGCCGGTCAACGGCGGCTGCGGCGCGGCGGACGGCGTGCCCACCACGGTCAAGCCGACGAATGGCCTCTGCAGCGCCGGCACGCCCTCGACCGTCAGCGGGACAGGACCCTGGACCTGGAGCTGCGCGGGGACGAACGGCGGCACCACGGCCTCGTGCTCCGCCCCCAAGCCGACCACGCCGCCCACCATCGAGCTGCCAGGGCCGAGCGCGGCCCTGCACGCCAGCAACCCCTACTACACCTGCACCACCAACCGCTATGTCGCCACGGCAGCCAGCGGCGGCAGCGACAGCAACGACGGCCAGGCCGCGACGGTCGGCGGCGGCCACGGCCCGTGGCTCACCCTGCAGCACGCGGCGAGCTCCATCCCCCAGTCCGCCCCAGGCTGGTGCATCAACATCGGCGACGGGACCTACTCGATCTCGAGCAGCGTGAATCTGGACCGCGGCGGCAACCAGGCCTCGAAGACCGGCTTCACCGTGTGGCGCGCGACCAGCCTGCTGGGCGCGAAGCTCGTGGCGACCAGCTCGCCCTGGAACGTGATCCACGCCGGTGCGCCCTATCTGATCATCGACGGCCTGGAGATCGTCGGGGCCAAGAAGGGCTCGGGCATCACCAGCTGCTTCAACTGCTGCGGCTACAACGGCCTGCACCACATCATCATCATGAACAGCTACATCCACAACAACGGCGAGGGCGGGATCGGCAACTGCTGGGCCGACTACTTCTGGGTCCTGCACAACCGGCTGGACGAGAACGCCTACAACAGCTGGTACAGCGGGGTCTCGATCTACGAGCCGGCAGAGATCCCGAGCTATACCCCGACGAGCTACGACAAGCTGTGGACGCCCTACCACGTCGTCATCGCCTACAACCGCTGCTACGGTAACTTCACCTCGCCGGCGGGTTCGCCGCACACCGACGGCAACGGGATCATCTACGACGACACCCAGCACGAGCAGAACGCGCCGAAGACGCCCTACACGCCGCGGGCGCTGATCATGGGCAACGTCGCCTGGGGCAACGGTGGCTTCGGGATCCAGGTCGGCCCGACGGCGGCGAACGCCGACGTGTTCAACAACACCTGTTACAACAACGGCCTGGACACCCACAACACCGGCACGTGGCGCGGCGAGATCTCGTCGGCGATGGGGCGCGGCAACGTCTTCAAGAACAACATCGGCTTCGCGATCAAAGGCAGCGGCATCCTCTCCAACAACGCGCCCT